>JAYVLG010000091.1:0-9961 GCA_043759595.1 Sulfurirhabdus sp.
CGTGAGCTTCATCTCCAGCACCGATTTCGATATCACCTTGACGTACGCGAATATTTCTTTGCTCACCAAAGCTACCCGCCTCAAGTGAGGCATTCAGTGCCGAAAAACTCGTTAACGTTTTACTGTCCTGGGTATAACTGCCTTGATGGCTACCGCTCTGAGCGCTACCCATAACCACACCCGCCAGATTAACTTTCCCCTGTGTAGCAATCGTACTCAAGCTGCCTGCATCCCCCCCCTCCTTAGCACCGGAAACATCAATTTTAGCGCCAGACTGAATATCAACATTGCCACTAGCGGATGTCAAAATCACCTGACCACCAGGAGCTGAAACTGTTACATCGCCAAATGGCTTTGCGACACCGGCAACATTTATATTTGAGCCAGCACCCAGCGTGACATTATCCTCGACTGCATTTCCCGTTGCGGTGAGTTTGACTATGCCTGCGGGCAATTCGATATTGCCATTTTGTTCAATGCTTTTTCCGGAAATTGCCAATCGTCCATTAATTGGTGCATCAGCAAGTGCCAAGGCATTAGCCGATTTAGCAATACTCACTTTCCCATCTGCTGTCAGGCTTTGGTCTGACTTGCTTGCAGTCGTCAATCGAGCTGCCTGCAGAGCAAGTTCTCCTCCATTTACTTTTAAACTTCCTGGTCCATTTCCAGAAATCTCACCGTCTGTCAGCATTCCCACGCTGGCAAAACCACTTACTTGCTTTTCACCTGCACCTGCTGTGATATTGCGTTTCCCAGACAAGCTGAGTGACATACCAGACACTGGCGCCAACAAGGTGGCCGCACTCCCGCTATTTTTAAACGTGATATCCCCTGCTGTCAGGTTCGCTTCATTTGCATTATTGCCATAACCACGCAGTCCAGCAGCATCCAGGGAAAGATGATTGATTGTTTGATCGGCAGTTGCACCACCGACTTTTACGTTGCCATAAAAATCGATCGTACTGTAGCTTTTCAAATACAGGCTATCGATGCTTCCCAATGCTGCAAGCAATGCGTTGGGTAGCGCAAGCCCGTCAGACAAACCTGCGGTTTCTCCCAAATTAATGAGATTGGCTCCAAGGCTCAGACTACCACCATGCAATTTCAGTTCAGCTGCAGATACGGTAGCAAGGGTTGCGTCCAACACTATCGACTTGCCATCCAGTACCACATTATTTTGCACATCCAGCGTACCGGTTACCTTGCTGACATTTTCTCGCTTTACTGCGGCATAATCACCCGCGGACACACGTAACAAAGCGCCATCGCCATTTCCATCGCGCCCTAATATAATATCCTGCGAAGCGTCTACGGTTCCTACAGCCTGAATGACACTGCCTTTGGAAACCGTCAATTTATCTTTGGCAACCAGCAATACTTCCGGTGCTTTCAGTGCATTATCCACACTGGTTGCAATGAACAAGTTATCTGATTTTGTTGTAATGACCTGACCATCCGATGCAACGCTTCGGGTACCCCCAAGAAACAGACTTTCAGCGCCAAGACTATTCAAAGAAACTGTATCTATCCCTACATAACCAGCAGGTATGTCATTCGCACCTCCAACTGCCAGGTTCTGCGCAACGATGTCAACAATCGCGCCTTTGCCTCCCGCTTTGTTCGCTATTAATGGTGATCCACCTAATGAAAACGTCTGAGTGGCTGAAAGTATCAATTGACCTGCATCCATCGGCAAGCGTGGCAAGATTGCGCCACTCGCAACATTATCTGTAAAGAATTTGTTGCCGTATGACTCCAGGTAAACCGCTTCTTTTTTAATATCTGTGCCGGTACGCACAGCGAAACCAGAAAAACGTGCCGAGTCATTGACCTGATTCACAACCGTACGATAGCCCGCAACGATATTTGTGCCATCAGCCTGAATAATCGGTTGTTGCGGCAACATATCACGGTAGCCGCTTACTGCCTGCACCATGAAAGCGCCCGGCAGCAACGCATAACGTGCTGGCAAAAGTGTATAAACACCAGCAGGCAGGCCAGCCATCCCTGACAAATAAACGCTATCGCCCGGTTTAACCGTTGACCCCGTATAAGACTGTGCGTCATAAGGAGCATATGTACCATTTAAGCCAGGCATAACCGCATAAGTATCTGGCCCATTCAAAATATCAACCGATCTTGTTGGCGGACCGGGAATAAACTCCGTTCCAAATATATCTCCACCGCCGCTGATATCCACTTTGGCACCGGATTCTACTGTCACATCTTTACCATCGAGGGACACAATTTTTTCTGTCGGCTTCAGAATGGCTATTTTTGCATCTTGATTGAGGGTATAAAGCCAATCTTTTCCATTAGAGGTTCCGCCAAAGGGAATAATCTGGCCTTCTGCTGAAGCTGAAGTAATACTGTCTTTCCCTAACGTCAGGTTTTCACTTGCTTTAAAAGCAATAGTTCCCAGTGGTGCTTTAATCACACCTTCCTGCAGGATATTGGGTGCCGTAAGCGTCAATTTACCGCCTGCAGAAAGAACTGGCATATCGACAGCACCCGTTCTAGCAATGCGAATTTGTCCCAGAGCGTCGTTGCTCAGCACGCCAAGGTTAAATTGGGTTAACGTGGTTGGATATATCTGGCGTGCCAGCAATGACAGATCAGACCATGCTGATAACGCGCCGGTTAAGGCCGGATTAACCGTATCGTTATTCCATACACCTTTCAGCCGTATATCACCCATACTGTTTAACGCAGTATGATTAAACCCGCTCAGTGCAACATTGCCTTCCAGATCGATCAAGTCAGCATTGCCCGTCAGTTTAGCTGCACCATCTTGCGCCACTGGAATTGTTTGGTAATTAGGGTTGCTGTTAGCGATATGCAAATAACTGGTGTTCAAGTTCACAATTGCACCAGGTGTCGCTGCAATGGTTGGCGCATCCAGCGTGATCGAACGTGCCGTATCCAGCGACACATCTCCTGTGAATCGAACCGCCTGCTGGGCCTGTAATTCAACCTGGCTGAAGCCACCGACCTTCAAACTGTCTGCAGCAACCATCCCCTTGCCGTTGTAGTTCGCAGTATTAATGACATCTTCAGGTTTAAGCCCCGCAGGTACAAATCCAGCATGCTGCGCCAGAATAACCTGGCGATCATTGGTCGGATAGGGATTAGTGACCTGATCACTCGGGATTGCCAAATTGTTATTTGTGTCAACACTGAGGCTAAACGTGCCGGCCTGCGCCCCCTGGCCGCCTGCCATGCCAATCATGCTACCATCCAGCAAGGCTCCCTCTCGGGTTGAAATGCTGATTGACCCTGCATCACTCGCGACTGTCACAGGCTGATACCTTGCACCATTCGCACCTGAACGCAGAATGTCTACAGTGCCGCTCGTACCGGAAACATCCATAACCGATCCGCTTTCAGCCACCACGTAGCCTTTATTCGCCACAATAGATATTGCACCACCATTGAGCACTTCACCTTGACGCAAGCCATTAACGGCATCAGGTTGCGTTTGATCCGCACCTCTGCTCAACAATTGAGCGTTATGATCCAGCCAGATTGACTGATTTGAAAGAAAACCAACTTCACCGCTAGTACCAGGCGTACCCAGCATGGTTAAATTAATGGCGCCTGCCGGTGCCTCTACCGTGCCACTGAGCGTCATTTGACGACCAGCCACAAGATTGACAGTACCCTTCGACTCTACCCGAAGCACGGCATTTTGTTCCAACTGCAACGTACCACGATTCACATTATCGGAAGACAAGGTCAGGCTGACAGGCTTGCGCAAGAGTGGGTCCAGCAAAGCATGTTGGCTTATGGACGCCATGCTGCTGCCTGTCGGTGCCGATTGAGAAGCAGGTTTCAGAATCAGGTTTTCAGCCTTTGCATTGACGGTTGTCCCGGCTGCAACAGAGAGTGATTCAATACCATTTACTTTGTATGAATTAAAACCACCCGCAGTGAAGAAACTCTCAGGCAGCACTAAAACGCCTGACTCCGCTTGGCCACCTATTTTCACTTTGCTTGCAGAGACAGCCAGGCTACCCCCCTTGTTCAGGGCATAACCACTCATGCTTCCATCCAGCGTGAGCGTAGATTCATTTAGTTGCAAGGCAGGCTGCCCCACGCCACTTTTTATCGAAATGGCACCTGCATCTGCGCCACTACCCAACTTGCCGTTACCCTTCAGCCAACCCCCGCTGGAAACATCCAGTTTGCTTGCGTTACTCAACACAACATTTGAATAGGCATTGATATCAATTGCACCACCTTTAATCATCAAAGGATCTTGTGGAGCAAAACCAGCTGGATAAAGCGAATCATTTATCCAGCCACCGCTTGCATCCAGCACGCCACTGACTGTCACTGACTTTCCGGCTTGCCCGTTAACACTTTGCGCCTGTAATGTAATCTTGCCGGAGTGGGCCGTTATAGAACCCGATACATTCACCTCGTTTCCTGCCAGTTTGACACTGCCATCAGGCATATTCAGCTTTGCATCTGCAGCGACATCCACTTTCCCATTGCTGTAAACTTCAAGATTGGTAACCGCGTTTTTACCCATCATGCCGGCCGATAACTGCACGTTATTGACTCTGTCTGCAGGTAAAGCATTACCCTGATTAAACCCGGCAGGTAATGGCGCAGCACTCGCCACAATACTGACATCCGGTGTTTTGAAATCAGGCGGAACCGAATCGGTTATATGGGATACATCACCTATAACAAGGGTCGCACCTTTTGGTGTCATGGTGTAGCGTGCTTTGTAAAGCGCACTGGCAGCGTTGCCAGGATCAATTTCTGAATAGGGCTGTCGCTGATAAATACCCGCTGTGGTCTGGCCGACTATACTGCCATTCAACACCATGGATGGCGCGATGAATTGAACCGTACCGGCGTTTTTACCTTCCGTGTATCCTGAAGCCGGATCACCCCGACCGCTTGCCACTGAGGGTGCAGTCCAGGTTTTGGTTATGTCCCATTTAGCGTAATCGCGAGTAAGCACCCCGGCGAAGCCATCGTAAATACGGTCAGGAGTCGCTTCACTGATATCGTACACCACACCTTGAGAAATCAGTTTGGTAGTATTCAAGAAACCATCAAGGTACTTGATCGACCCGCCAGATACGTCGATCTTTGCTCCATCTTTCATGACAATATCGCCTTCCGAAGCGATCTTTACCGTGCCACCTGTTGAAGTCCGTTCAGCAACAGTGCGTTCAATTTTACTTTCGTAGCCAGAATAATCGGCGAGAGGCGTCCCTTTACTGATATCCACGCTCACGGTTTTGCCATGCAGAAAACTGTTGCTTTGCAGGGGTGAATCTTTAAGTTCAGCTCCGTACAAATCCACCTGAACCAGGTTTCTTTCAATAGCCACAGGCACATCTTTACTGCCGGAAACGTCAATCAAACTGCCGCTATCCAGAAAAACCCTGCTACTATTTTTTTCAGCACCTGGCACGGTAAGTGGCAAATCGAAAGGCTTGAGCGTTTGCGGATTTTCTACCGCACTTAATGTGACCTGCCCTCCAGTTGCAATGATTTTGCTATTTCCCAGCATATTTATCTGGTTGCCCACCACCTCTACCCGAGAAGGATTAAACTGCTGAGCATCAGGGCTGGCTGCTGTATCTTTCAAGTCTGGTAACACTTCCGTAACGCTGCCATCTCCCAGTGTCACTGTGCCGGTTTTTGTCGCATTAACAAACTTGTCGGTACTTCCATTACCGTTGGCACGTAATGTACTTGTTACGGTATCTCGTGCCAGCAAACGAATAGAACCATTTGCATTAACCGAGGTAGTCGCAGTAATTCTGCCCTGCTGGTTCACCGCCAATCCAATCAGCGTGGCGTTACCGCGTTCCGCTAAAATCGTACCCAGGTTGGCAGCTGTTCCACCGTTGTCCACTTCAACCAGCAAACCTCGCAAATTATTACTTAATGAGGCACCATTCCCCAGATTGCCGGTGTTTTGCAAATTCGTGGCATCATCAATCGAAGTCAGATAAACCTTGCTGCCCGCTGCAAGAATAGTCTGACCGTCAGGAGTCGTAATGACGCCGTGATTTTCTACATTGGGCGCAAAAAGCATAATCTTGCCGCCAGATAAGGCAGATAAATTAGCCCCCTCTTCCACCCGAATAAAACCACTGCCAGAACCACCTGCAAAGACCGGGCTACCATCTTTCACATTACCAATTCCCCCATTGAAAATGCTGTCCTCAATATTCAATGAGGAGGCTATAAACGAACTGGCGTTAACCTGAGAATCTTTACCAAAAATAATACCATTCTGGTTAACCAGGTAAATTTGACCATTTGCCGTCAAATGGCCCTGAATCACAGATGGTCTATTGTCAAAAATCCGGTTCAGTGCAGTAGCACTGGAATTAGGCTGATTGAATACAACTGCACTGTCACGGGCAATATCGAATGATTGCCAGTTAAAAATGGCACTCTGGCTTATCTGATTAATTGTCAGCGTATTACCAGATCGAGAAGGATCATTAGCCAAAGTTGCTGCGCTACCTCGCCAATTCGCGCTTGCAACGGGCAATGGCAATACAGGTGAAACAGTTGTATCTGCAATCGCCGCTGTGCAAGATAAAACACCACTTGCCCACAATACAAAAATACTGGAGTTGACTTTACGTTTGGAGAAAAATGCCACCCATTGGGGTATAAATTCGCGTGTTTCGATAAGAGTTTGATCAGAATTCATAGAGCATCCTAAAGTGCATGCGTATATCACCGGAATGGGTATTGGCTGATTCCCTGAATGCCCTGCCCAAATCAAAAGAAGCGCTTAAGTTGCGCCAGGCTTTCATCCGTGCGCCAAAACCTGCACTTGTTAACGTATAACGGGATTTTTGCTGCGGTAGAGGATCACTGACACGAAGCGCCGCGCTATCCAGGAATACAAGAAAATGCAGATCGTCTAAATTGCTGGAAATCAGATTGGCTACCGACGGACTGCGAAGTTCCAGCGTGGCATGCAAGGCATCATCACCCATCGCTTCAGACTCCAGATAACCGCGAACGGTATCGGCACCCCCTGCACCATATTGTTCATTACTGATAAGCGGTTGGTCTGCCCAC
Source organism: Sulfurirhabdus sp. (assembly GCA_043759595.1). GTDB lineage: Bacteria > Pseudomonadota > Gammaproteobacteria > Burkholderiales > SMCO01 > Sulfurirhabdus. Next base: position 7,072 of record JAYVLG010000091.1, read on the forward strand.
TGTCCGCCGATTTTTGCCATATAGCTGTAATTTCCAAACAGCTTGCTGCTATGCTCAACTTCGCCACGCAGATAAAAATAATTCGGCTGAGCCAGATAGCGCTTGTTGCCAAATTCTTCCGGTTTGTTACTCAATCCCCGTACTGCAAAGTTAGCACTCAGGTTATATTGAGTAAGGCTTGGCTCAAGCTGACTGGTGGCATTGTATGAAAGCGAAAATGGCAGGTAACTGATGGGCGTACTGAAACTGTCGGACCCGCGCAATGCCAGGTCTTCTTTAAAGTCTTTATAATCCGCACCAAATGACAAAGAGTGGAATAGCTGACTGCTGCCCGGCAAGGGAACAATGCGCCGAATACCATAAATCGTACCGTTACCCTGCACGGTAATATCACCCACTGCCGCAACATCACTACGGGTGCGAATGGCATACATAGCCAGCGCATCCCCTTTATCAGAAAGAGGAATAAGGTAAGACGCAGAAAACACGCTAACCTGACTGGGTTCTTTTGGCGCAGTCTGATATTGCAGACTTAAGCTGTGCTCCCGTTGCCATAAATTATCGTAACGCACCATACCAATTGCCCGCAAAGGGGTCGTATTCGCACCATGACGATCATTGAGTTCCAGGCTGGCATGCAAGGGCAGCTTATCATCCACTTTGAGATCAACATCAACCGTACCAGGGGTCTTGCCCGCTTTCAGGATAGGCGTAACGCGGCGGTCTGCAGTGGTATTGACTGAAGCAATATCTTTCTGCAAATCCGGGAAGTAAGGCACACTGCCTTCTGCAATGGAAGGGGTTTTGGCCAGAATACGGCCCTGTGAAAAATAACGCGAGCCTGTGACCCGCACTTTACTGATGGTGCCTTCTGTGACTTTAAGATGAATAGTCCCGCTATCCACCTTTTGCTCAGGAATATCCACCAGCACAGTAGAATAGCCTGCATCGTGATACGCGCGTTCCAGATTTTCCCGCGCGTGCTCCACATCATCAACGGTTTTTTTCTCACCCAGCCAAGGGTAGACCACTTCTTCAACCGTAATAACCGGCAATACCGAATTACCTTCGATCTGATATTCCATCACGTCAAAACGGGGTTTTTCTTCTACTTTATCTTCCCCGGCAAAAGCTTGAGTCGCCAGAATGAATCCCATCAATAACAATGTAAGCCGCATTTTTATCCTGTTTTTATCACTACTTCTGGTTATTTATCCATCCCTTCATCAGAGATGGATAAATAACCAAACCATTCTCAGAAAAAAAAGAATGGTTTGGTGGGTTGTACGGCAAAACAACATTGCATTGCATTACCGTACTTGCATGACACTACTTAAGAAACAACTTAGTAGAACAACTGGGTTGGAGCGCAGGTATTGTTTTGCTTGGTACCTTTCATGACGCCATTTGTCACATTACCACTTGCATCCAACACTGGAGCGAAGTTGGTTGGCAATGCAGCAACACCAGGCAGTGTGCTCAAAATTACTGGATCACCAGAACGGGTTTTGAACTGATCCAGGAAGGTAGCCTTATTACCAGAAGGAGCAGCAACACCATTTACAGTCACATTGCGCCACTGGATAGACTGCTCAACAAAGTAGTCGTACTTGCCAGCGATGGCATTTGCCTCGGTAGGCGCGATACCATCGATTGAAACAAAATGCCAGTGATCTGTACCAGCAACCGGTGCATTCTCAGTAGATAACAGACCAATTGAATATTTACCAGCAGCAAAGTCAGCATTCAGGCCAGATTTCACAGCGCCCGTACTGGAGTTTTCTACTACTTCATAGACGCCTGGCGTATTAAAGGATGCATCACTAAGTACTACAAAGCCAGAAGAGCAAGGATAGCCGCCGAAATAAGCATTAGCAGATGCCTGGGTACCAGAACCTGGAGCACGTCGCTCAACACGCACGAAATGATTCAGGGTAGGATCAATCGCACTCCAATTCTGATAAGCACCGGTCAGCAGGCTGGTGATCTGGGAACGAGTCAGGTTAGTAACCGCTGGCATGTTATCGGTTACAGCAATACCGAACACGACTGCGTTCTGGCTGGCAGGTGACAAGTGACCAAATTCAGTTGAGGTTAAAGCGGTTGAACCAGTAGGTAGATTTGCACCAACGAACAGAGCTGGTTCCACATCAGAAACACCCGCGTCTGGAACTGCATTTACTGTGCTGGTGCACTTGAATGTAGCTGCTGGGTATGCAGCGCCAGTAGAAGTACAAGTTGCTGCTTCAATCTTCATGCGGCTGATTGCAGTAGCTTGGGCAACTGGATTGACACCGTTTATAGAACCGCCGGCAGCACGATTGTGCAGCAATACTTTCTTGTTATCCAGCGCGGTGCCGGTACCTGACACAGTTCCGAAATAAGCGCGATAATCCTTACCGCCTGATGCGTTGTCAAAAAAAACGTCGATTGTGCCGGCAGTCATCATGCCTTCGGCAATCTTGCCGAGTGTGCCTTGCAGAGCAGAAGAACCTGAAATAAAAACTTCCAGGTCAGGGGTAACGGAAGGAGCGTGAGCAAACGCCTGGGAAGACAGTGCAGCAATAGCTAAGCCACAAGCAGCAGCAATTTTGTTCAGTTTCATGATTAATCCTTTAATTGTGTCGAATAAATGATGCGAGTGTTTATCAGGTGACTCATATCAAATCACCTGCCTAATCATGCTTGATTACTTAACTTTACGGCGAGCAACACCCACCATACCGATTAAGCCGGAACCCAACAACCAAACAGCTGCAGGAACAGGCACGGCAGATGGCACGGTATAATTCAATGTGCCATCGGTACCAAGCACCCAGGTAGCATTACCATTGGCGCTACCGAATTGTGTAGCACTAATCTTGCCCAAACTACTTGTACTGCTAACAGC
>JAYVLG010000092.1:0-49671 GCA_043759595.1 Sulfurirhabdus sp.
GGCTAAGTGGGGGTTTGCGTGGTGGCTGTGCCCTGCCAGGGGCACGATCTGAGCCACATCAGCAAAACTGCACTTGTGGAGCGGAACCCCATTTTCGCGTCCGCGAAAATCTGACTAAGGGTTTGCACCTAGGATATTTTTCGCGGGCGCGAAAATCCTATTGCGGTTTTGTCACTGAATAACCGTTGCTTTCGAGTAATTTAATAGCGGCTGCTATTTGCTGTTCTCGAATGCGCACTTGCTTTCAGCATGTTTCTTTGATCGATAAGCACGTTCTTCCTCTTCTTTTGTTTTGCGTCGCAACGAACTTTCGATTTGTAACTTTGGCACTTTGTAGCCAGCGCTAATATGCTGAATTCAACATGGGGGTTTTTAACTAAATTACTCATATTAAACACCTTGTTTGGCAATGTTGCGCTTTATCAATCTTGTCTTTTTTGTGCCAGGTGTTTTTGGTTTCGCTGCTGGCTCTCGCTTGGCTAAAGCCTCCGTTACCGCTTTTAACTGCTCGGTCGTGCTCAAAAGTTGACCGCTGATTGTTGCGGCATGTTCTCGGGCTTCGCCTACCTCATTCCTGGCGGCTATTAGCTCCAAGTTTGCGCGTGATGCCTCCGCTGATAAGCGCTTATTTTCGGCTTGGTGCGTCTCTGCTGCGGCCTCTGCCTTGGCGTTGGCCGTTGCCAGTAGTTGCCGTGTCTTGGTGTGCTCTTCGGCCTCGGCTTGTGCGGCCTCTTGAATGCGTTGACCTTGCACATCAAGGACTGCGAATCGTTCACGCAATCCCTCCAGGTCAATTGCATGTTTTTGTGCTGTCGCTTTAGCCGTTTCGAGCTGAGCTTCTAACGCCACATTTAGCGCCTGTACTGCGTCAAGTTTTTCCTCTAAATCATCAAGGGTTTGGGCTGCGTCTACCAACTCACGCTCAGCCTGTTCGCGCTGTTCACCTGCAGCGCGTACAACCTCATGCACTCGGCGCTCGGAAGCCTTTACAGCTTTGTCGTTCAATTCAACGGCCAACGCCGTGATGCGCTCCGTTAGTGCTTTTGCCACTGCAACAACCTCATCAGCGACTTCTACGGGAAGCTCAGATACCGGCTCGGAAACAGTTACTGACTGGCTGCTAATGTGCTCGTCCCAAACTTGCTTTAAACGAGCTGGCGTACCGCCTCCAGTTTTTTGACGCAACGCAAAGCCTGTGATATTTCGGTTCTGCGCCTGCAGCTCTTGCCCCGCTTTGATTACCGTTTCATTTGTAAATTCAACTGGTCGCATAGTGATTCCTTTTGAGGGTGACGCTTAATTATACAACGAAAGAAATAAAGAAAGTAATAAAGAAAGAAATTAATAAAGGAAGAAAGAAACTAAATCATATTTTCTAATTTCTCTTTTTGGTCTGTAATTTGCTCATGGGCCAAAGCCAAAGTTTCATACCGGCAAGCGACGGCATACAAGCCCAAACACCAGACGCGGGCAAACCACCTAGCGCAAAGCGCTCAGGAACACGCCGTAGGCGGTTTAAACAAAGGCGAGAAGGGCGGCCACGGCCTACGAGCTGGTAGCCGCACTTGACCTGGCGGACAAGTACAAATCGGGTATGTGGATTTGTGGACAATTTTCAGGCGAATCGCCTGAAAACTTGACGCACAGAACCACAACACTGACGCACTGGCACAACGTGCCAGCTTGCCTTTCTTTTTAAATTTCGCAGAAAATCAAACGGAGCCGTTTAAAGCCGTTTTCTTTGTTCTTCTATGCACGCTATCAATTCACCAAAAATCACGCTTAAACCAGCTATTCAAGCCAAAATCAAGCCATCTGCAAGCACCCCATTTCTTGATAAACTGTATTTGGTATTGCTTGAGGGGGGTCGAGTCGGCGTGAGGCGCGTTAGCGCCTACACGGACAGGGGGAAAGCGCAGCGTCCCCGCCGAGGGTGAAAAACACGCCTGAGCGTGTTTTGAGGGGCGCTTGCCGCCCCTGGGGGGTTTGTATGTCCCCCTTGGGGGACTCGATAAGGTATTCATGGGGTTGGGGGGCAGGCGGCCACTGCCGCCTCTTCATATTCCACCCGCTTGCGGGGGGGACTGATTAATAAGGGAAAGGGGGGCCGGCTTGGCCGGGGAAAACCGCAGGTTTTCACTCTACCCCGCGAAATTCAAGTTATCCCCGTAATTCACAGAATTTGCGCGTCAAAGACAGGTTAGAGACAGGGGAGAGATATAGGGGAAGTCAAATTTTTTCGAAAAAATTAAACAAAATCATGTGGTTAGCGCTGATTTGGCGAAAATTCGCGGGAGTTGTCATGCGTAAGCGCGGGAGTTGCCATGCGTGGATAAGCAGCAGGAAATTTTATAACCTATTGATCTATAAGGATAAATGCTGGACATATTCGCGGGAGTTGTCATGCGTGGATAAGTTGCTCTGTCCACTGGTTTATGCACCTTTTGTGCCCTGGCGGGAGTTCCCATGCGTAGTAGCGCTGCGGGAGTTGTCATGCGTGTACTTTTTACTTCAAAAGCAAATAACTCGTTGATATACAATGATTTTTTAGAAGTTGCGGGAGTTCCCATGCGTGGCGCTGCGGGAGTTGTCATGCGTGGATAAGTTGCTCTGTCCACTGGTTTATGCACCTTTTGTGCCCTGGCGGGAGTTCCCATGCGTAAACTTTTAGGTCGTAAGACGGCGACTTTCTAATTCCAAGCTGCATTTGGGTTATGACTAAGCTTACATAGCGCGTCCGTCATTGCCGCTTGTGCCGCTTTCGGTGTGTCTTCGACACCCTCAGCGCTCCAGGCTTTCAACTCATTGTCGTTTCGATTGACAATCCACTTCCACCCTCCAGACAAAGGCATGAGATGCCCCCAATACGCGCTGCATGTAGATTCAAAAGCACAGCGAACCATCGGCATTGCTCGATACCGATTGGTTTCAACTGGATCAGTTATAACCTGGAGCCCTATTGCTTCAAACACCATAACCCCTACTAAAAAAGCCCGCCTTGCTTGTACGGGCTGATTTTTGGAATGTGCGTAGGTGATGGCAGCAAAATAACGCCGGAAGCGTCGCCGCTTTCATCTATTCGCAATTTTGGATAAACCAAACGTACCAACTCTAAATTCCGCTTGAATGCTTTTCTAAAATCCCTGACACCCTGCTCGGTGTATGGTAGGCCGGAACCAAATTGCGCTTGAAGCGCAGCCCAAGGGATTGGCCGAGTTGCTTTTCTAACATAGCTGGCACGATAGGTAAGCCATGCGTATATATCCATCGCCATAGGCGCGTCAGATAGCACCCTGTAGGCTCTTAAATCTATTGGCACGGGGGTTTCAATGCACTCTTGATAAAACTTCGTTGTAAGCTCAATTCTCGAATTCCATTCAGCTACGCCGGTCAACTGCGTTGTTTTCCAAAGTTCGCTATTTTCGCCATCGGCCAGATCACTCAAACGGTCTAATCTGGCCATATCCTGATGATTCAAACTTCCCCGGTCCACCAGCGTAATATTATTAAAGTCGAACCCCCTCGATGCGCCACTACCAACACGCTGACTCACACTAACAACTGACGTAAACAATCGTTGCATTTGTTCGCTTAACCGCGTTTGAGTGCCTTCTTTACCGCCCGTTGCCTTGACGTTCATTGCGGTTTTGAGAAAGTCGGCCAGCGTGCTGCCTAATTCGATAACATTTGATCGCGTGGCTACCGCCTCCGTGACCAGGTATGACATTAACAAGCGCGGGTATTTGCCAAAAGGGACACCGTTTGGCGACAACATCGTTAAAGTCATATCGCCGTTATGCCGCTCGAATACCTTTGCTTTCGGGTCTTTATAAGGCATGGTGGCCGAAACTAAAGCACGGGTCATAAAGCCCAATGAACCCGCTGCCCGTGCATCCTCTTGTTCGATGGCAAGGGCTTCGTCTATAACGTGCCGCACCCATTCAGGCATTTGATCTTGAGCGTAGTCCACACGAACTGCAGAACTGATTTTTTTATGCTTTTCGCTCATTCAAAATTTCCTTTAAGCGGCGCGACTGCGGGAGTTCCCATGCGTGAATAAAATAGTTATAAGTTATAACGGTGTTAACATAAGGCCTATTGTCTCCAGTAGGAATTTTTTTAGCTTTTTTTCCGATTTTCGAATTTTCTGAAATACGGCACTGCTGATGCCGTCTGCTTCACCTGGTTCGAATTGACCTGGTTCGAATTGATCTTCCTGTATGCGCGAAGACTGTCACGCCAATTAGGGTCAACGACCTCAATTGAAAATTCATCAGCGCCTGGGTGTCCCGTCTTAAAGAGTTCTAGTTCGGCCTCCGAAAGTTTCAAGTCTGAATAATCCGCGCTCACGTCCAACGAAGGCATGAAGACAGTTGTTTGAATGGATTGGCCCATGAAGATGTTCCTCAATCTATTTCAGTTCTGGTTTGAAATCAGTAAACGCTAACGGGATGGACTTGAACCGATTTTCACCTTCATCCAGGAGTTCCATCGCTCGAAATATCGCTTTCGACCAAAGAGAATGACGCTCTAATTGCCCTGCAGGGAGCTTGGCCAATTTTGTTTCCAAGGCGGCCATCGCCTCAACGAGCGAGTCGGCCACCACTACTGGTAGCCACTCTATACTCAGTAGAAAATTATTGCGCTCGACCATGTAAAAATCTTTGGTGTCTGAAAGATAAGAGATCGTATCTGCATGGCCCGTAATGGGAGTACACACCGCCCAAACACCGCACCCAAGCCCATCATTCCAGGCCAGGAAGGAGAAGTCATGTTTGGAGACGAGTAAATTAATATTCATTTCAAATTTTTTTTTAAAAGCTCATCAAACCAATTTATTTACGAGGCAAAAATGTGCCGCTCAAAACACCATGCACATAGCTATCAGGTGCCGGATGATGGAATTCACCCGATATATTATTGCTCGCATCGACCTTTCCAAACATTTCACCCGTTGAGCCTTGGCCCGACCAAGTAAGCGAGAACGTGCCATCTTTATTGACTGAGCCATCAATTAAATACAAATATTCATTAAAAACCAAGGTGTACCCGTAAACAACATTGCAGCTCGCATCGGTTTCAAATTCGTAACTTCCCGTCATCCAAATACCGCCATCAGGACTGCCGCCGCCCGCGTTAGCATTGTCTATATCGTCATTTCCAGTTATGGCGATACCACGGCCAGCAAGTGATCTATTCCGCATCGCTATACGTGTAGCGTGATCTGGCATTGAATATTCACCCGAATAAAAACCCGTACAGCTAGCTGCGGTTGTGCCGCCATTTCCTGCATTTGTAATTTGAACTTTATCGGGGGCGCAACCACCAAGCAACATTACTAAAGCCACTGTAGGCAATAAAAGAATTCGGCAGACTAATTTGCTCATATTACGTATCGAAGCCGGTTTTTTTTGAGAAGTGCTCGATGATTGTTTCATACTGTTCCCTAACAGTTCCAGCGTCCTCTTCTGTTTCTGACATTGCTTTTGCATGGCGTAGCAAGTAAACATCCATAAGCTTATTCATGTTCACCAAATGCCCTACGCCCGTTTGGTAGACGACTCGCAGCATTGCACCATCTGGAAACGAATCGTCTGCTTCGATCACGGAACCCGTGGCCAATTCAAGCGCAGAACCCTTGTCAGTGCGCCAGAAACCGTGCAAGCTACACAAAAAATCAATGATTGCAATTGAGGGTTTTATCATTTGAGCCTTTAAAACGCAGTGTCATCAACATTAGAAAACAGTACGATCAATAAGAGTCCCGTCTGGTGTACTAGCGTTTTTGCTAATAGCACCACCAGCGCCATCGAATGAGACATTGGTAAATGTGCCGTTTGCATTTTTCCAACCAATTCCAAGCCCAGCAGGTGCAATAGAGGTCGGCTGATCCCCCACAAGAGCAATGATTTGATCTTTGTTCATACCCTTTGTAATCGCGGCGTATTCTGCTCCATTAACACCATCGCCTTGTGTGCCAATAGTGCCTCCTGCCAAGCTATCACCGCCGCTGCTACCACTGCCACAGGCGGTTAACGCCAAAGCTGCAATAAGGACTGCGAAAAGAGCTGTGATTTTTTTTGATTGTTGTTTCATGTTGTTTTCTCTAAAGTTGAAGTTGAAGTGAAGAAAGATTAAAGTGATTTAGGTTCGGTATTGATTGGAAGATACGGCATTAGGGGACTGTTTCTTGATGCCACGCTAAAACAGGGCTCCCATAGTTCTTTAAGTCCTTATGCACTAAATTTGAAATTAAACCCCTCCATGCCTCCGTCCTTGGACTAGCAAGGTACTTCGCGGCCAATGATCGCGGCAAAAGCGCATGATATTTTTTTAAATCAAGCGTGAATGAAGCACCAACGCGTAATTCATGAATTTGCATGTCGCCATCCAAAGAACCGATTACAACCGCGTCATGCTCATCCTGGGCGATATAGGTAGGCGTGAATTTGCGTTTTGGCGAATTAGACTCAACATCATCGTAATGCACGTCAAGCCAAGTGCTGACAAAATAATCAGGATGCTCTACACCACCAAAATAAATATTCTTGGGCGCGTCTCCCAAAAGGCTATTTTGCACAAGCTTTTCGATTGGATTTAATAAGTTTGCTTCTTGAAGCGTGGTGAAAATTGGCTTTCCAGTTTCACTATCAATTTCGATTTTCGGTAGATCCATCCGCATATTCATTTTCCTTGTTAAATCCATAGCTCAATTTTAAACTATTTACATCAAAAGTCAATCAATATTGATTGACTAACACGCATCTAAATAACCAGTTTTACCAATAAAAGAACAAACCTACCAAAATTGCTTTTCTTTCTTCAATTGAGCCTCGTATTGCTTGGCTTCTGCAATAGTTGCTAGAACCATGTCATACATAAGTTCACGATTCTTGCTAACCCATGCCCTCTTGGTAGGACTGTAAAAACGGTCTTTAAGCAACTTCGCAAACATCGTCATAAAAACTGAACTTATTCCCAGGACGTGTGCCGAGCTGGATAACATGATCTCAAATTGTTCGGGTGTTAGTTCCGACTCCAAGCTATCCTTTTTCATTAAATCCTTCATTTTTTCGCGCCCGCGAAATTCAATGCTTTTTCAGTAGCTTGAAATATAGTCCCTACCCTGCTCGTAGCGACTTTGCCAGTGCTGCAAATAGGTCGCCGCAATCTGTGGATTAGCCCAAACAACAAGCACGTTCTCGCTGTTGCTTTTGGCCGCTGCAGCTGAATAATTGAAACTGCCGGTTTCAACATGCATGCCGTCTACCACGATAAATTTGTCATGGTGAATCGCGTAGCGTGAAATTGTCCGTGTTGGTATTCCAGCATTTACCAACAAATTGAGTGCTGCTTTGGCCTTGCCGCTCGCGTCCTGGCTAATGTTATTTTTGTGGTCAACAACCACGGCCACGTCAACACCTCGGCGCTTGGCTTCTAAAAGTGAACCAACGATGACAGGTGATGTAAATGAATAAGCCGATAGGCGAATGGTTTTCTTCGCGGTATGGATGACTTTGACTACCAAAGACTCCCCTCCGCCTTCGGGCGAAAATCCGACTTCGACTACCCCGCCGTTCGCAGATCCGCGCTTAACTGCATCTGCTGCCGTTGTGACATTCAACGCCCACGCGCTCGTTGTTGTCATCAGGATTGACAGAACAATCCCAAGTCCGGTTATTTTAAAATTCTTCACGATGCCAGCACCTTCGCTTTTTTTTGCTTGATGTAAGCAACAACTGCAATCCAAGTTGTGCAAGCGCCGCTAATAAAAAATAGCGTGGCAAGCCAATAGTCATGCGAAACAAAAACCAAATATAAAACCGTCAAGTAGCTATGAAAGCTCCAAAACGCCCATGTAGGAACCGCTATCGCAGCCGCATTTGTTGACAACCAAAGCGAACGCATTTGAGGCCAATAGAACGCCAAACGCACAACATGGGAAACCGTATAAGCCAGTACCAGAAAAGCCGCAAACGCCTCGTATGAATTCATAAAACCGCCTTTAACTTTTGAGCTTGCCATCATAGGACTTGCGCACGATTTCGAGATAGTGATAGCCGACCATATCCACTCCAGGCTTAATGAGCTGGTCGCCAAAGCGCACACCGGCCAACATTTTTTGATTGACTTGTTCCCGTGTCTGCGCCCCTGTTCTGGCAATCACGCTGCCATAAAAGTAGCCTTCGTATGCGGTCAAACTGCCCATGATTTCACGCTGATTGAATTTCTCACAATCGCGGCGAAACTGTTTTGACGCTTCTGAAAACGAAGTCTGAGGGATTGGGAAAGCGCTAACCAAACCCAAGCCCGTAAGATACGGCACCACGTCAACAGACACGCTACGCGTTGCAACAAAACTCATCGCAAAGATCGGCAACGCGATTTTGTGCGTGTCCCTGAGTTCCTTCGCTGCCTCGGTCATTGGTTTTGAGATCATCAAAAGAACAATGCCTGCTGCTTTGTCTTTGACGCTCACCGCTGCCGCGCATTTGGCGGTCACAGCGGCGATATTAGAGCCATCGCGGGCTACTGGCATAGTCGGTAGCGCCTCGATGCCTCGGGCTTTCAGGGCTGCTACCAGGTGGGTTCTTGACCCCTCTCCAAAAGAATCGGCTGAGTGGATGATGCCTACGGTTTGGAGTCCAGCGCCCGCGCATATTTTTGCAATAGCGTCCAACTCATCTTCAAAGCTTGATCGCATGTGAAATACGCCGGCTCGTCCATCGCGTAGCGATTTAGCACCCGAACGAATCCCCACAATGGGTAGCCCGCCAGCCGTGGCTAACGGTATGGCCTGCTGCGCGTGGGGCGTCCCTACGATGCCAGTAATGGCAATCACATTGGGGTTATTGACGAACGCCTTGACGTTGCTTGCCGTGCGCCCCGCTTCGCCTCCGTCATCCAAAACCAGTAATTGCAAGTCAGGATTGCTGGATTGAAAAGCCAAACGATAACCCAGCTCCAAGTCCCGCGCAACTTCGGCCTGAACACCCGTCACTGGCAAGCTCAACCCAATGAGCTTATCTTGCGTCTTCGTCATGCTGTGCAGAGGGTAGCCTGCGATTGAGGCCGCAGCACCCACTAAAAGCGTCCTACGCCGCATCATTTGGCCGCCCCTGAATCGCAATGCTTCTCAATGGTTTTCAGCGCATCCGGTAGCGGCAGATTACCCAAAATCCCCAAAATTACCTGCACCTTATCAACCAAGCTAATCGAAACATTGTCGTTTTGATGATCTTCACCGCCCCGCCATAGCGCACAGTCTTGCGCGTTGAATTTTGGTTTGAGTGCTGCCAGTTGTTCGGGCGTTGCCTCGGTTGCCACCGCAATCTGAGCAACAAATAATGTCATCAGAAGGGTAATAAATTTCAATTTCATGGATTTACCTTTTTAAGTTATTAGCGTAGTTGCCGCTCTAATTATAACGAAAGAACTCTTAATGCATTGCATATATTGTATAACTGCTGTGCAATAACAATACATTTGATAGATATTTAGGCTACAAAACACCCGCCTCGGTCAAAAGTGCTGCTACCTGGCTTTTGATAGGCACATTCATGCTCACGGCCTTTTCAAACCACATCACCCCCAAAACATCAGCCAATTTGGAAACTTCTTTGCCAATACTCAAACCATCGGGCTTACCATTTTTTTGCTCATAAAAAAGCATCACTGCCTGTATCTGCGCTTCGCTTACTGTGATGGTCATATCAACTCGCTTTCTCTACAAATTTAGGAAAAGCAGCCGGTTTACAGTAGGCGCAAACGCAACGGTAAGCACCTACGTCGTCACGCTGTTTTTTAAAACGCGCACGACCCAAGCGAAGCGAACCCGAGTTCAAAGCGTATTGGCTGGTATGAAGGCTATCCATCAGATATTCAACATCGCGCATTTGTACGAATGTTTGAATCATTCGGTGCGCCCCTTGAACGCCAATGCTCATGGCCGGAAAAAGCTCTTTTTCAATTCTTCGGACTGTTGCGTCATCCCATTGTTTCTTTACCCAATCAGACGAATAGGCTTGATTGCGAATGGTTTTGACGATGCCGCCTGCGCGGGATGCACTTATTTCAAACAATCCACCTATCGCCGGATAAGACAAGCCCGTTGCCTTTAAATACCACGCAGCAACAGCACGGCCAAAAGCTGGCCGATTCTTAGCACACAGTGCAGCAAGTGTGTCGTAGCTACGAAAACCTGAGCCGTTCCCACGAAAATCAGTGTCTTCGGGCTGCAGCATTTCCGTCGAAGAATCCTTGCAAAATTTATGCTCTGCAGCAATGAATCTGCGCGGTTCTATGTATTCGAGAAGGTTTGACATGGGTAGTCCTTGGGTTTAGCGGTTTCAATCGAAAACCAACTGTGTGCAATTGACTTCCGGCTGCGCACGGCCTTGGCCGTGCTGCACCTTGGTTATTGGCCTGCGCGCTGCTCCTGCAACATTTCGCGCTTCACTGCGCCAGGTGCGCCAAAAGTGAAGTCTTCAACAATGAATTCAAAACCATAGTGTTCAACACCGTCTTTGTCCGTGTAGTTGTTGTTTGCAATGCGGTATTCAATAATCAATTGATCGCCTACCTGTACGTTTTTGCCAAGCGCCTCGGCGCGTCGAGCGAAAGCCGTGAATTGGATTGCCACAGTGCGCTCTTTTGCCGCACCTGTTGCGTCCTTACCCGCGTATTCGTTGTCAATCAACGTGAATTTCGCAACGGCCTTTTCGCCACTGCCTGCAACCGTTACCGATTTCGCCACACGTCCAGTAAAAAAACATTTATTCATCTCAATCTCCAAAAGTTCAAAGCACCGAGTAACCCACTCGGCAAAGGATCGAAAAAATTACCTAACCAGCTCTCAATACTGTTCCGTGAGTTGCGCAGCCTCCTGGATGCAACCGGCCAAAGCATCGCGCCCGAAGTCTTGACCGCTCTCAAAACGGCTTAGAAGCAAATCCAGCGCCACGGATGCGCGTTCGGGCGTAATGGAGATACCGCAAGCCCTCGCCCACTTGGAAACATCCTCGATGGACACATTCAAAGAAACGAATTTTGATGTTGGCGGCGTGACCTTGAATACCTCGCCTAACCCCGTAGAAGCCCGCACGTCCAGCGCCAGAAAAGACAACACCCTAAAGACAACGCCGAACGCCTCTGAACCCGCGATACGCATTCCATTTCGTCTAAAGCGCGTCACCCTGAAAACTTCATTCCTGGGCGTAACAACAAACCCGCTTTTCGCGTTATCGCTGACTTGCAGCAGTGCGCGTTTGTATTGCTCTTTCTTTTCAAAATGTGCCATACAAAAAACTGTCTCCCCGTACACCGCGTAATGGTCTGTGAATTTCACACGGCCAGCAGTTGTGGGCGTGTTGAAGATTTCGTTTCTCGCATTCACGCCGCAAACCCTGCCGCTTCAATGCTTACCTCATGGTCGCCGCTGAAATAAATCCGCTCGCCAACAATGAAACCGCTGTCTGCCTCGACGCATTCCGCAGTAATTGCATTGATCTTTTTCCACGCACCGCCAAACTCACAATCAACAAAAACCTCAGCCAACAAAACTGCCTCGTATCGACATGCAACCCGTTCAATTTCGTGCTGCGTCAATTTCCGCGAAAACATGGCACCTTCGCTACCCAAGCGATACGTACCGTCTTCATAACGCCGTGCCCGCGCCCCAAACACCGGCATTGATTTCAAATAGACCGTCACAGGAAACGATTTCATTTCCACCGCTTTTCCCATTGCCTCAACCCCACTCGCATTACTACGATTCAGAGCCGAACAAGGTATTGATATATTTGCTGTATTCATAGTGGTCACTCCCAAAGTTGGTTTGAAATAAAGTTCTCGCTTCACTGAGTTCTTCGCCGTATTGGGTGTAATGGCAGGGTGACAAAGGGTTAGGTCAGGTGACACAGCGCGAAGCGCTGTGACTGCTGGCCGGTGATGTGTGGCTTTTGGAATAAAAAGAGAGCGACTGCCGCGTGACACAAACGAAGTGCAGTGACTGGCGGGTGACGAGAACGGCTTTAAGAGCCAAAAACATGCAGCAAAGCCGACTCGCCCTAAAGTGCAACCCAGGCGAAAACACAGGAAAGCGGGAACTTCAAACCAACGTGACCACGAATACAGCAAAAGGGAAAGTGCAAAGCACTCACAAAAAGCCGTCAGGCGTGTCAAACCAGTGTTTGACGGTCGCAGGGCGACGGTATGCAGGGTATTGGTGCCCGAATTGCGATATGCGGCGAAAGCCCGAATGGGTCGAGACAAGCCCGAAGGGGGCAGGCTCGATGCGAAGCACGACAGAGCGGTTTTGCTTGCAAAAATCGCCCGAAACCCACTACCCTCGCCCTCGGATTTGAAAACCTGCTTCACCTGGTCGAATCCCCAATGTATTAACTACGTGGTGGAAACTCAAATTTGACTTCTTTACCATCCAAAACCAAAGCAGCATCAAACAACTTCTTAGACTTAGAACTAAAAAATCCAGGCATTAACTTAGTCCTACCTTTTCCGACTAAATCACGAACAGCTCCTAAAACGATTTTCTTGCCTGCAATTTCTTTCCAAACTGTCAATTCACAACTTGGGCATTTATAAGACTTGAACGAATCAAAAAGAACACTCACCCCACAAACACAATCAACATCTGTAGCTACATCACTCGAAACCGCATTAGCCTTAAAAATCACGCAAAAATCAGCAACAGACTTAACAATTCCACGCATAAAAACGGATCGAGACAATTCACCTTTCTCAACCATCGCTAATCGAGATTCCCATTCACCTGTTAAATCTGGTCGCGTTAATAAATCAATTCCCAAAGAACGCAAAACCCCAACCAAAGCAATAGCTTTTGAAGTAGGAACCAGGTATTTTTTAGCGCGTTCGACATACCCTTTCTTTTCAGAAATAAGGTCTTCAATCGTCGCAGCTCGTGTTGCTGGTGTTCCTAAGCCTTTTTCTTTAATCGCATCAGAAAAAGCTTCATCAGAAACCACGCGCCCTGCATGTTCCATCGCGCCCAAAAGGGTGGCATCTGTAAACCGTAACGGCGGCGTTGTGGTTTTCTCGATACTGGACATACCACCAGAAAAGCACATATCGCCATGGAGAGCCGCTAAAGGCGGCTCTTTCTCTTTATCGTCCTCTTCAGCGTCACCGTCGTAGACGGCCATCCAGCCCGCATCCTGAATAACCTTACCCTTGGTTCTAAAGCAAAGCGAAAGAACCATCACCGTGCGAGTAGTAACGGCGATTTCAGCAGCCGGGTAAAAACCGGCAATAAAGCGCAAAACGACTGCGTTGTAAAGCAACGCCTCATCCTCATCAAGTTTGCCTGGCACAGAGCCATTGGGAACGATTGCGAAGTGATCCGTGACCTTCGAGCCATCAAATAAGCGATGTGCCGGCTCAACCCAAGCATTCGACAACACTTTTTCTGCCAAAGGTGCATACGCACCAGGCAACGCGGCAAGCGTAGCGAGCACGGTAGGCGCGTAATCATCGGGCAGGTAGGCCGATTCAGTACGCGGGTACGTCAACACCTTGTGCTTCTCATACAGCGCTTGCGCCAATTCAAGTGTTCGCGCAGCGCTGAACCCAAACTTCTCATTCGCAAACCGCTGCAAAGCGGTCAAATCAAACAGGAGTGGCGCTTTTTTGTAGGCAGTCGTTGCTTCATCAGACACGGGAATAATGTCATTCCCGTTCTGCCAGTCGTTATCGACGGCATCCAGGTATTCTTTCGGCGAATCAAAGCGGCGCAATTTGCCCGTTTCAGGATCGATAAGTTTGCCCGTCCAAGTGCAAAGCACCTCATCTTCTTCTACATCTTTTTGGTAAAAAGTAGCTTCTGCCTCATAGAATTTCGCGGGCGCGAAATTCTGGATCACCGCCTCGCGGTCAACAACCATTGCCAGCGTAGGCGTTTGCACCCTCCCCGCTGAAAAGAACGTCCCACGTTCAACCACATTCGAGCATGTCAATGCTCTGGTCACATTCACGCCCACAAGCCAGTCAGATTCGGCACGGCTCCTTGCTGACTGCTCCAAACCTGCTTTTTGAGCTGCTGGATAGCGTGCTTCATAGGCGGCAACAAGACCGCCTGGAGTCATGGTTTGGAACCACATGCGTTCAATCGGTTTTTTAACTCCGATGTAATCAACGATCAGCGTAAAAATCCACTCCCCTTCACGCCCTGCATCGCAGGCGTTGATAAGGCTGCCCACGTCCTTGCGGGTAGCAAGCGCCTTGATGGTTCGGATGGTGTTTTCGCTACCAGGTATCACACTGAGCACGAATGGCTCGGGGATGAGCGGCAAATTTGCCAGCGCCCATTTTTCATCAGCCTGGTCAGAGTCCATGCTGATTAGATGGCCGGTCGCGGCGGTGATGATTAAATCATCCCGCTCGTAGCTGCCTCCACTTTTAACAAACCCGCCCAGGGCGGCGGCTATGTCTCCAGCAACCGAGGGTTTTTCTGCAATGATGAGCGCCTTCATAGCGGCTTACCGCGATGGCTCGGCGTGTTTTTGCTGCACTTGCGGTGCTGCAATCGTTGTAGGTGCTTTGGGGGCCTTTGCGTCATAAACCTGCGGCGGCTTAACATCAAAAGCCTTGTCCATAGATTTCTGCGCCAGCTCACGCGCCTGCTGAATTTTGTCGGCCGGCCAATTTTTTGCCTTCATGCCTGCAGCCATTGTTTCAATGGTCAACGCCTTGGCAGATGCCAAGTCTTTGCCTACGGGCACGGCTTGCGGCTTAGGCTCCACTGCAGGCACGTCTTTGGCTTTCGCGGGTGTCGCTTCTGCAATCGTGTTCTTCGGTTTGTCTTTGGCCAAAGCCTCCATCACCTCGGCCAGTTTTGCAACGTCAACGGGGCGCGGCTCGTAACCCAAAACTTCAAGCCCTTTCGAGCTGGCCTCCAACCAGACTTGACGCTTGAAGTCGTCCGAGCCGTTTACCGTGATTGAGTCCCAACCACGATGCTGCGCCATTTCCACGACCGTGGAAACGGTAGCGGGATCTTCTTTGTGCGCGACGAACTGTTTTTCACGCAATTCAATTGCCAGTGCGTTTGTATTTCGGTCGTGCAAGTTGCCTTCCGCTACCAGGTAGCGCTTTTCGATGGCAACGGGGATCAGGATCTTGTCTTCATCGTCGCGCATGTTGGCGCTTTGAAGTTTTTGCAATTTTGTGAGCGTGGTTTCACTGGGTTCAATCTGGTTTTGAGCTGCTTGCTCTGCCGTCTGAACCTTGGGCGTTTGTGTACCCTCCAAAGCTGCGCCGGCCACACCCATACCCATAGCAACACGCGCCGCGTCTGAGTCCCGTGTACGCGCATTGGCTACGTTTTCAAGGGCAGTCGAATCAAGCTCCACTGTCGGTAAAACCGTACGAAATTTGTCGGCCCGCGCATCCATTTCTTTTAGCGTTTTGACATCTTTTGCTGACAGATTATTTTCCGCTGCATAGCGGTCAATGGCCTCTTTTCCGCCAAAACTCAAGCGTCCGCCTTCACGGTCGATGATTTCAGCGCCCGCGTGCCCTGGCTCATTGTTATAGATCATTACCTTACCTGGTAATGACTCCATTTGAATGCCACGCGTGTGCTTGGCCTCTTGCAGGTTGTCGGCCAAGGTGTCGATTTCATTTAGTGTCTTAATTTCCCAAGGGGCCAAGTCATTGTTTTTTGCAAAGCGCGCAATCGCTTCCTTGTTATCAAAAACCTCTCTTACTAAATCTTCATTCTTCATGATGTAGGCGCTGGCCTTGCCCGATTCATTGTCATAAATCATGGTGATGCCTGGCATTGTTTCCATAGGAATACCTGCAGCAAATTTGACTTCTTGCCACGCAGCCGGCTCGTTTTTTTGCAGCGACGAAAGGTACTCTGGGCTTTGCTCAGTCCGTATGGCCATTTCATTACGCAATCGGTTGCGGCTTAATCCCTCGTCAAGCGCTGGCAATAACGAAGCATCTAATGTCGCTTGTTTAGCGGCTTCCTCGGGTGCCCAGCTCTTGGCCGTGTCAACCAGTTTGTGCAGGTCTGCAAGTTGGTTTTCAGGGTTTTCGCCTGCTGCTTTTAATGCCCTTTCATCTTCGGCATTGGCCTGCTCAACCAAGGCTGGAACCACTTTTTCAAGCTCGGCCATGTACAAAGGATTTGAATAGGCATCCCTGAGCATGTCTGAACGTGCTGAATAGCCATCGGTGCCCAAAACTTCGATTTCATAAGCGTAGTCGCGTTGAAACTTCTGGGCATTCTCAACAACTTGTTGCGGCGTCCATGCCTCTACTTCGGCATGGCGGTCTTTGAGAAAGTTTCGGCGCTCGTTCGCCTTGCGTTCTTCTTTGTCCGCTTGCATTCTGTTTTCAACGATTTCTGCTGCTGTTGCCATTTTTTACTCCTGTGAATTTCGCGCCCGCGAAAAAATTAAAACTCATCCAATAAATTATTCAAGCGTGGGCTTCCATTGCCTGTAGCCCTTTGGCCGCGCTTTTGAATTCATCGGCATACGCGAGTCCTTCTTTTGCCGCGTCGAGCCGGTGATTAAATTTGTCCATGTCGAGGTCATCAAATATGTTTGATGGCTGTATAGCCCGCGCCAGTTCTGCAGAATGGATAGACACCGCAAAACGGTAGGCAACATCAAAATCTTTTAATTCCCCGCCTATTTCATTCGGCCAGGCACGATCTGACATAAGCAATGCGTGTTTAAAACGGGCATCGCATTGCGCTGGCCCAAAATTAGCAAACCGCATCACGTCTTTGGTTGCCCAATTTCTAGCGAGTCGTTCAATGTCTTTCGTAGTAAGAACAAGCTCTCCTCGTCTGATTAGTTCACGCGCCTCATCGGGGATTAGTTCCAGAGTTTTGTTTTCATGATTCATTGCCATTTATTTCTCCTGTGAATTTCGCGCCCGCGAAAAATTAAAGTTCAATCCGCGCATTCAAATATGCGTCCATGATTACGTCGATCTCCATGCCCTCTACATACTCGGGTATGCCGTCATCCACTAACTTGATTAATCCGCTTGCAATTGCATCAACGTCTTCTTCTGTTGCATCGCGCATCCGCTGAGCTATAAAGTTAAGGTGGTATTCCATATCTAGTTTTTTGACAAAACTAGATAAGTCACCGCTATCCACAATGCTGCTCAGTTGATGATGGTTTGGGAATTTCTTACCAAACGCCTTCAATTTCGGTGACACACTTTTGAGCCGATCCATAAATACATGGTCACGATAAAATTGAATTTTTTTCGCCACAATGGGCTTTGTGTTTTCCATCAAAACTATGCAGTCGGTTTGCGGCATTTCTCGAAGCTCCTGGGGCATCATCAGCGCTCGGGGTTGATCTGATTGATTTTCACTGCGCGATATGCCTCCTTTGGAGAACATGCCCTGCCCGCTGCGCCCTGTTGATACCGCTTTTTCAGTGAAGGTGCCTAGCGTTTTGGAAACCTCGTCTGCATCAGAAAGCTCACGCGGCGGGAAAACGACCTGTACAGCATGGTTGGTTGAAATATTTTTTGCATCATCTTTGCCGTAGACGCCGATAAGCTGTGACATGCTTTGAATGATTGGCAAAAGCCGGATGTTGTAGCCAGCCAGGAACGAAACTGCTTTTGCCAGTACCGCAATTTTGCCGATGGATGTAAATTCATCAAGGACCAGCAAACATTGATATTTCAATGTTGCGTTTGGCAAGTCATCCAAGTTTTGAGCCAACAATTGTGAGAAAAACAGATTCAACAACCTTGCTGTCCCGCTCATCGCAAGCGTCTTCGGTGGAATTACCAGGTACAAGGTCATGCGCTTCTTGCGCAAATCCCTGAAATAAAAGTCACTGGTGCTTGTGGCTGCATCAGTAATCGGGTTTGTAAAAATCAACAACGGCGAATCAAATGTAGATTTGATGTTTCCCAGGGTATTTTCTGGTGCCGTACAAAAGCGATTTAAAGCACCTGCACAGCTATTGCTGATTTTGTCTACATCGGCCTTCAAAATCCCGCGAACATGCTCTTGCAACGGCTTGCCGTACCCTCCGCTTTGCCGATAGATTTCACCCATAGAGCAATAACGTTTTGGGTAGTATTTTTCTGTCTCAATCAAATATAGCGACAAGCCCAAAAAAAGATTTTGAGCTTGCTCTTGCCAAAATGCGTCTTTGACACCTTCGGTTGGGTAAAGTGATCCTGCAATACCTAGCAGTTCCCCAATCGTAAAATTCGGATCACGCGAAACTTCGGCTAATGGATTCCATCGGTGTGTTGTAAAGCCCTTGTCAAAAGGATTAAATACAAAAACGTCTTGACCATTCTTTTGACGAAAAAGCGAAGTAGTTTGGTAGTTCTCGCCTTTAATGTCAAGGACGACTGCGCTATCAGGCCAATTTAGCAAATTAGGAATAACAACGCCAACACCCTTTCCGCTTCGAGTGGGTGCCGCCAACCAAACGAACTGCTGGCCGCCAAAGGATAAATAACGCCCGCCCTCTTGGCCTATCAAAATTCCTTTGTCACTATCAAGTCCTGCAGCACGGATCTCCGCACCATTGGCAAAGCGAGCGCTGCCGTGCAGCTCACGTTTCTTGGAAGTTGCAGCGATAGCGCCAAACAAAGCGAGTACTGCCATGCCCGCTCCCGATAAACCCATACCTTTAATTAAAGGCTCGCGCAACACAGGTTCCGACTCAAAGGCTTTCCAAAGGTCGTAGGCCGTTGTAAGCCCTAAGCTTTGCGGCATTTCATGTATGAAAGCGTAGTAAAGGGCCGCGCTCAAAAATGACCAAACGCAAGCGATTACTGCGGTGAGTACAAGGCCAAAAATAGCTATGAAAACGTGCTTTGCATTCATGGTTTTAGCAATTATTCAAACGACACTTTGGCTTTGGCTACAGGGTCAAAATAGACCTCTGTAATTTTTCGTTCCCTGCGAACGGGCTTGCCTTGTTCGTCGTAAATATCAACTGCCTCGATATGCGCAATCACGTCAAACGTAAGTGAGAAAAGACGTTTTAGTTCTGCGGCGTTATAAACGGCTGCATCAGGGTGTTCTTTGCACATAAAAACGTATCGCTCAAACGCCAATGCGGTGCTGTCAGCATGAAAGCTGGTAATCGAGCCACGGTGTCCAGTGGTCAATAATTTAAGCATGTCATAGGCTTCTGAACCACGCAATTCAGCCAATAAAACGCGTGATGGATTCATTCGCATACAAACACCGATAAGATCCGCTGGTGTTACTTTGGCTATGCCCTGCCCGCCTTTGGAATACATCAGGTGTACGCGGTTATCCTGCTTCAAAAAAAGTTCGCGCACGTCTTCCATGCTTACCAAACGCTCTGTTGCCGGTATGTGTTCGCATAGCGATTTCATCAGTGATGTTTTCCCGCTTCCGGTGTCCCCTACAAAGGCGATAGTTTTTTTATGGAGCGCAGCTTTCTCAAAAAACAGTCGCAACTCTCGTGCTTGTAAGTAGTTGCAAAGCTCCTTATCACCAGTCGATAAATCATGCTGGCCCGCCTCAAACCTCGGCGACTTGGCCCATTTGTAGTCTTTAAAAACACCATCAGCTTCGTACTGACTTAAAGGGCGAACGGTCGATGACGGAATACGAATTGTTAACGATATAGTTCCGCGTGGCACGGCTGGCGGCACGATGATTTGTATACGCTCCCCGCCTGGCAAATCTGCCGATAGCAAGGGCTTTTCTTCATTCACTTTCTGCTTTGAGAGTGACCCAATGGCCGTAACCAAAGACATTAATTTTTTCATGTCCAGCTCGGGCGCATCGTGTTCCGTCCAAGCTGCGCCATGTTCAATGTAAACCTGTCCAGGACGATTAACACAAACCTCAGTAACGCCTTGATGCAGCGCGGCATATTGCATTACCGGCTCTAATAATTCTTTAACGCTTGCGTCTTCTGCTAAGTGCATATTTGTCATTTCTGTTTGATGGTTTGTAAACATTACTCGGCACCACGGCCACGCCAAAAAAATGCAGGACGGCCCACGTCCCAATGAACATGCTTGCCGTACAAACCAACACCACCAGCCGCGTATGAACGCACCATTGCGGCATACGTTGACAGATCAACGCCAATAAGCTTACCGTCAAGAGCCGCACCCTTCATGTGTTGACTGCGAGGGGAACCGCCCACAATTGCATTGGTTGTTTTCGTGCGGTAAGCCGATGTAATTTCGTGGTGAGTCGCCTTACCTTCATTACGCATAAATTGCTGCTGCGTCGCAAACATAATGTCAAACAACCCAGGAGCCATTTGTACGGCCTTGCCTTCGCGCTCATCAAGGCAAGCAGCGCTCAATGCAAGGTATTCGTCCATTTGATAACTTCCATCGCGCCAATACATAAATTCCCGCATGGCTTGACCAGGTGCCCGTACATTGATAGCCCTCGGTTGACTCCAAAACAACGGATCGAAAGTTGACATAGCAGCCAACGACTTGCGCGGTAACACACCATAGCCTCCGGCCAGCACCAAAGGCACGACCCGCAATAAATTGCGTCGTGTAACTGAACCCGTTAAAGAATTAGAAATAGCACTTGCAAACATAAACTCTACCGGGTAAAGACTGGACTAATAACTGCAGATCGCAAAGGCGCTTGCATAGTTATCCTGGTCTTTAGTTGTGTCGCACACAACATACCATCCATTACCACTCGGCTGCGATGTGGCAAGAACAGTAAAGCCCTGTGGCGCCCAACAAGACCCACCCCCGCCTAAAAGTGGCCCACCGCAGCCGGCATAAGCGGCGGCTTGTCGCCATCCCGACCCCGAACCCGATTCTGTGTATGTATTGGGTTGCACAACCTGCGTTATCTGCTGTGTAATCTGCTGCGTGGTGTTGTTATTTACAACAGGCGTCTCCCGCTCCTGGGCGTACAAGGGAATAATCGCTCGCCAATTCAGCGCCCCATTACCTACGGTTGAGTCAGCTTGCGCGAATGCCTGCCCCGCTAATAACATTCCTGTCAACGCCACGGTTGTAACGATGATTAATTTTTTGAAAACAGATTTCATACTTTTCTCCTGGTTAAAAATAAATGCTTTGCTGGCTTACGGATACCAGCAGCCGACCTGTGCAATTGCTGTGCCCCAGGCTATTTCTGAACCTATCGCTGCCCCCCACATACTGGTTGTCCAGCTGGGGCCGTTATCGGTCACATCAAAGTTTTGAAGCACATAAGTCGTGTTAATACCTTTAGGTACCGCAATGATTTTTGGTATCGATCCACTTCCACAAGTTGGTTTAGGGACAACCGAGCCGTGACCAACAAAATACTGATTGGAAACCGCCCAAGAGCCCATCCTGCTCGTCGTCGTCTGCCAAGTACTACCAACGCAGATGATGCTGACCTTTGCCGGTGTTTCGCCCAACTCCCCATTAGTAGCACAAGCGCCACCTACATTGCCCACAGTGGCACCAGTTGTGACCCAAACATTCGCCACACACTTCAGCAATCTCAAATTGTTTGCGCCGTTACCCCATACCATCGCATCATTGGTCGGGCAAGCGCCACCAGAGGCCGCAGAGGTATTGATAACAAGTGAATTACCGAATGCCTCTCCATTAGGCCGCAACCCTGCTGTACCAGCATTGGTTTCAACACGATCAGCCTTGGCCTGTGATTCTGCACCGGCATAGGTAAAACCTGCTTTGACAATGCCAGCTGCATCCCTACTCAAAATCTCACCCGTGTCTTGGAGGGTTGCTCTAGTCACCCCTGTGGTATCGGCCACGCCGATTTCTCCATTCGCTCCATCTACCCAAGCGCGCTTGATACACGTTGCAGTGCGTGACCAAAAAGCACCAGAAGTAAGAATTTCACCTAAGCGGCAATCAACTCCATTGTTGCCAGTGCCCGCCCCTACCGTCCCCGTAGGAGCTGCGATATTTCCGCCTACGGTTAAATTGTTCTGAAAATTTGGATCTCGCGTATCACGAATCCGTAAAAAATTACCAAAGGCTGCAGAGCCAAAACCAAAGCGAGCGCAAACAATCCCTGCAGGCGTACCCACAAATGGATTTGCTGCTGTCCATGCACCACCGGCTCCTGTAATATTGGCCTGTGAGCCTGGTATAGACGCCCCGCCGTCGCCTCCAAGTTTGCCGATTATCTTGCCTAGGCCAAAACCATCTAGATCGCCAACCGCTGCACCGAAGTCGCGTATCGGCTGATCCATACAAACCAGTCCCGTAATATTGCAAGCCCTTCCGTCAAGCGGGTTAGGCGCTGCTGCGCAACCCGCTGGAATACGTTGAATGGATGTGATGTAAGTAGCATTCGTGAGAGATTTATAACTACCAAAATCGGAACCGACTGTTAACCCCAAAGCCATGTCGCGCAAATTTTGCAGTGTCGGGGTCAATGCTTCCCCGGATGCATTGCACGAAACACCGGAACAAGGTAAGGTGACGCCGTTGCGTGTTACTGGTAAACCCGCTTGGTATGAGTCATAGTGCTCCATAACAAGCGTTTCAGCTGCATGAGCTATGTTAGCCAAACTATCAGCCTGCATCATCGCCTGGCTGGCAGTATCGGCGCGATACGTTGACCAGAATGCTAGTCCTGCCGCCGCCAAAGTAATGAGCATAGCCAAACTAGCTTCCAGCATCAAAAAGCCTGCTTGTTTTCTTAGTTGGCGCGAAGTGCCAACTAAGAGATGCATTTGGCGTGATTGATTGATACGAGAGATTTGCATCATGGAACCTAACTTGAACTTGAACTTGAACTTGAACACAACCCTGGCGGCTACTTAAATGAGAGCGGTCGCTAATTAGCTACGGCCAACAAACAAGTCGAGGGCGACGTTGCCAAACGCACCAGCTGATTCACATTGCGTTGTGGTATTGGCAATGCTTACTGGAGCATCAAGCGCTTTAACATCCGTTGTGGCTACTTGAACGCGACGCAATTCGGCCTGAACACCCATAACAATGTCAGAGCATTGATTAGAAGGAACATTCGGCCATGTGACTTGCAACGCATCAATAGCCCCGCCGCCAAGTGCTATCGGTGCCACAGTGATAGCGCCGCCGAAAGTATTGGTCGCCGTTTGAGCCGCACCATCACGCAAACTTGCAGGAATGACATTGCCCGATACAGCAATCGCCGTGGTCACATTCGCGTATTGGTTTGCTTGACCGAACGTGCTACGTGCTGCACCCGCAGTAGCCAAAATGTGTGTGATGTTGTTGTTCACCGAAGTTTTGCGCAAGTTATCGCGGTAGCCGTATACAGCTGCAACAACCAGCAAGGCAACAACGAGCAGCACCAAGCCAGCTTCGAGCGATAAAAATCCGCGCTGGGCGCGTTGAAGCAAAGATCCAACCTTACGAATACGAGTGTTTGAAGTGTTGTGTTTCATATAAAAAATCCTGTTAAAAAAGTGAAAGTAAAAACGAAAAAGAAAGAAAACTAGACGGCATATTTGTCTATCAAAATCTCCTGTAAAAAAAGCAAGCACGTAGGGAAATAAAAATAAATTGGTTCATTTCATGACCGGATTAACCGCTCCAATTGGCGCAGGCTGAACATTGGTTTGCCGTTTTTCGACTTGGCGGCGCATCACCGCTGCCGGTGAATTGGCGTCTTGTATGGCATATGCAATACTGTTTTGACCGCCGTAAAAAAATGAAATTACTGCAAAAGCTAGGGTTAACAGTGCGGCGTTAATTTGAACGGCGCTCATCTTCACCGCTTCTCTGGCCTCAACCATTCCGGTCGTGCCCAGACTAACAAGAACCTTGTCAAATTGACCGCCAGAATCACGCCGAACCATCGAACTCATGCGGCTTAATAAAAATTTTGGTAATACGCCGTGTGAGAATGCACCCACGTAATCGCCCTCGACAAGTTGTAAATGTTCATAGACCATTGCTAAATGTCGTCGCATCCAAGGCTGAGCACCTTCGGCCAAGGTCGTCAATGCGTCTTTTAGCAACATGCCGCTTTGCATCAAATTGGCCAAGTCGCCCAACATGCGCGTACCTTGAATATCACGATAGAGGGAAAAAACAGGTTGGAAAGGGAAAATCAAAATCCACAGCGCTTTTCTATAACCCCTCGCGCTCTCCATTTGATAGCGCCATCCTTGTGTTAAGTTGGATAACGCCCACACAAAAACCCATGCACTCGATAGGGTCGCAAGCAAAGCAACCCAAAGTCCATAGTCTTGAAAAAGTTTGGCACAGTCCCGCACCAAGGCATTGAATGTTGTCCACACCTCGGGGGGGGCAGCCTTTGAAAACTCAGGAATACTGACTGACGAAAGCACATAAGCAAAAACATAGGCGACTGGCAATAAAAGCATGGGTGATACCAACGCACTGCGCACCATCTTCGTCATCTCCTGCTGGCTTTCGACATTTGCAGCCAATTCACGCAAAGCTGTAGGGATGCTGCGGGTAAACCGCAATGTTGCCAAAGCCATCGAATCACTTTTAGGCATCACGGCGCTCAATGCAGCATGCAAACTGACATCATTAGCATGAAGCACTGAATGCAAATAAGCTAAACCCTTCGCCCTGGCTTTATCCTGCGTTGCGGTAGCCAATGCAATTGCCAATTCACCTTCAACAAAATCATTTGGCAACTCGCGCTCTTGCAATGCGGTTGCTATATCGCGGTAAAAAGTGGTTCTGCGTTTCCAAAAGCCGCGCAATTGACCGGCGCGTTTGAATTCAGTCCATTGCTGACTTGTCCATTGCATCATTTCAAAACCTCCAATTGCTTTAGTGGCCCAAAACGCGTGATATTGCGCGGGTCAACCTGGCCCAACAGAGCCTTGAAAATAGTATGTTCTGCAACAAGCTTGCCGGTCATATTCGGGCTATCAATGCGCTTGTCCGAGTAATTCATGCGCCAATTGCGCATAGCCAAGCGGTCATTGCCGGTAGCTGAATCATCCAGCCAGCCGTCATCTGGCGTCATCATTTCAGCAACCATCGTCAAGCCGCGTGTACCGCGTTGACGACATTTTGAGCAACCGCCTGGATTTTTAAATCTGAAAACACCTTGCTCCAAACCGTACTTGCTTTGCAAAGTCGTCATTAAAATGTCGATGTAATTGGCCTCATACGCTTGGTCATTCACCAGGTGCCAATGCTTTGCGGCGGCTTGATCAAACGCGCAATCGCACAGCTTCGCCAACAAAGCCTGATAGGACAAAAAGCGCAACATTTTGCTACCAGTAAGTTCTTGACGCGACAAACCCATTTTGGGGTCACTAAGGCGATTCAAAATACCGCCTATGGTGTCGGTATGAAGCGTCCCCATTGCCAGGTGCCCTGATTTGGAAACATTAGCCAGTGCGCGGGCACTTATCAAGTCGCGGATCTCGCTCACGTCCACTAAATCAATATCCATACGCAAAAAAGACTCAATCGCCTCTGAATAAGGATCTTTTTTGCCCGCTTCTTCAAGCACCATCAAATCGCGTTGAACATACGTTTGATGCATGTTCTTGACTAGGTATTCGATGGGATCAGCAACACCATACATCGCTGCACGTCCATTTTTCGGATGTGTTTCAACAAAGGTCTTTGCTGCTGTGGTTTTCCCAGAACCCGTGATTCCACACTGAATAATGGCACCGGACTCTAACCGTTGTGCTTCGTGCAGTAATTCGATTTGATCGGGAGAAAACCCCATATCTGCGAACGGCATGGCTGGTGCATCTAAATCTGAATGCAAAATTCGAGAAACTGCTTTTGGCCCAAAAAACCCGCGTTGGCTCGTAAAGCGCAGCCGGATATTGGGTATTCCTAATTTGCCATCAATCATGCAACTCATGGACTTTGCATCGCTAAATGTGCCATCGTTGTTGCTGTGCAAGTCGGCCATATTTTCAAAAGCAGCCTTCATTGCGTTTCGTACATCGTGGTCGGTAAAAATGCCCTGATTTTCGAGTTCGATTGGTTCCAACTCACCATCAACCCGCATCAGGACTTCACCACGCTTGCCGGCCACAATAGCCATGTGTACATCAGTAGCGCCCGCTTCGTTCGCTGTTTTCACCCATTGGCGAAATAAATTTGAACCCGCTGACGTAGCACCAGAACCCGATGTGCCTGCTTTAGATTTTTGAGATTCGGATGCCAAACGCACGTCGCGTAGCACGGTAGCCGTGGCGTACAAAGCTTGCGAATCCATGCGCAAGCCACGCTCCAAAACTGCAGCACGCAAGGATGCGAAATAAGTTTTAACTTGGGCTGTATAAGCCGGATCGTAAACCAATACAGTGCGAGACGCGTCAACTTTGAGCACCATTACATAGTCCTGCAAAGCAACGGGTATTTGCAATCCAGGCGTGGCAACATTAACGCCCGAGAGTACATCTTCGCGCCGTGGAAAATCGGCCAATTTTGTAATGACGTTTTGCGTTGGCTGGCTTTGTTGCAGCGTCAAGCCCGCGCCTTCTGCCCCCAAAGGTTCGGTAGTTCTGGCCGCTCCAAGGGCTTGCCCGTGAGCGCCGCCATTTGCAGATACACCATGCGCAGTGTGCTTATGCAAAGTTTTTTCCCGCCCTGTCGTTGCTTTCTTGGAAGAAAACCAGCTCATGAAGGTATCTCCAGCACGTCGCCTGGTTTAAGCGTTTGGCGAACCTCTTGGAGTTTGCTTGGTGATTTTTGCCCTTTTTGCGCTACCATTTTGCGATAGACAATAACAACTTGACCTGGCTGAATCGAATCAATTGAAATATTGGAAAGCCGACTGTTTGCCGTCAACGTCCGAGCCTCGCCATCAAAACTAAGGTCAACTTTTTGTGCATTGATTGGGCCATAGACGCCCAAAATTACCAGCGAATGCATGGGCTTGACTGGTTGAACATTGAGACCTGGACGCAACTTTACAGAAGCAACCGGACTCGCAGGCTGTGCACTTGTAAAACCAGCCCGTTTAAAAAAATCATCTTCCAACTTCTTGCGCTGTGCGGTAGAAAGCTCGCCTATCGTCAATGGTGTTTCCGGTTTACGATAAATCAACTTCGGCGCATTTTGCTCTGACGGCGCTGATATAGCCGGAACCAATGGAATGCCTTGCGCATTCGCAGCTGAGAGCCAGTGAGGGCCAACAGCACACGCGATACTGGCACATAGAAAAATTGAAACTCTACTTTGCATAACTATGGCCTTTCAAGGTCAGGGTGAGTAAATTTGCTTTATCGCCAACAGTGGCAACGGCTATTGAAAAGTTGCGAAGCACCAAATATTCTGGCAATTCACCCAGGACTGATTCCGACAAAGGCAGGGCTACTTTGATTTCTGCAGCGGCTCGTTTAACAATTACCTTCTTATCTACTTTCGACATATCCAAACCATTGGTAGGCCAGGGTGTCGGGCCGGTCGTATTGACGCCCGCACCGGCATTCGTGAGCCGCTGCAAGCGGGTTCGCAAGTCCACGGTTCCCGCTTCAAACTCTGGCAAAACTTCACGAGTCAAACTTTTCGCTTCCAACTTGATCGTTTTGGAAAATAAAGCCATGTCCTTAGTAGATGTGGCGCTGTCGTATTTTTTGTCGGATTCAATGCTTATCAGTTCGGCAACCTCTCCCCCAAGGCGCGTGAAGCGATATTCGCAGTTCTGTTTATCAAAATCACAAGTGATTTGATCTAACACCCAACCTTTGACATACGATTTTTGTTCTGCAAGCTGGCTTAGCATTGCCTTCAAATTAGCTTTTTCCCAGCCAACTCGCATCAATTCGACATTCAGCTTTTGCAGATATTGAGGCGTTTGGTTTTGTTGTGCCTCCTGCGCTAGAAGTGCTGCGCGGGCGCGGGCTGGAGCCAATACCGTATAGTGATATGTAGCGTAACCAATGGCCGCAATTGCCAAAATTGCAAGCGTCAAAATCAAGGCCGTGTTTCTAGGGATTGCCGCCATCTCAGTAAGATTTGTGCGGTATCCCAGTAACTGCTCCC
Source organism: Sulfurirhabdus sp. (assembly GCA_043759595.1). Taxonomy (GTDB): domain Bacteria; phylum Pseudomonadota; class Gammaproteobacteria; order Burkholderiales; family SMCO01; genus Sulfurirhabdus. Next base: position 27,964 of record JAYVLG010000092.1, read on the forward strand.
AAGTCAAAACACTGCAATCTGGAATTTCCCGAGTATCGGAAAAAACCGAATACGTCATACCTGGCACACCGCGATACTTCTGCACTTGTGCAATAGCCTCAGCTGTTTTTTCAAGCCTGTCATGCACAACTTGACCGCCCTCGATCACAATGAGCGCACAACGCTGGCTATCACTACTGGAAGGCATCAATAAAATGGCGTTGATCGTATTTTTATCAATATCCTTAAATGCCTCCAAAAACACCATCGCCAAGCTGAAAACGCGCTTTGGGGCCTTGGCCTCTAAAACTGGCGGGCTGTATAAACCGAGATAACCGGCAGTCAGCAAGGTGTTAACTACATAGCGCGTTGCATTTAGCAGCGAAGCCTGTGCGCGCACTTTTGCGCGTAGGTGTTTGCCTCTGTCCGCTTCGCTGGTAAGAACACTCCAGCTCAAGCCAACAGCCAAGCCCTCATTCTTAAAATGGTAGACGATGGAACTCATGTTATTTATTCAGCAAGGGGTTCAAATTGGAGTGACGCGGACAATGACTAAAAAATCCTCGCGCCTATAGCTGCGTTTTTTGGAGCCGCCCATTGCAATAGGTAGTTCCTCTGCCAGCGCATTGCGGTCGCTGCTCGATATGCGGCGCGACAAACCTGTAATAACCATAGCCTCGCCCGCCTGCAAGCGGATCGTGCCCTGGTCATCGGTTCCGGTAGTTTCAGGCGTTTGAACCGTTTGAAGCGATGCCCCCGCACCCGCGCTAACATTGAACAAACCAATCAGGTCGGTCAGCGAAACGCCAAACTTCAGGAAAATAGTGCCGTCAGCCATGATCGCCGGCTGCATCAGGAATTTGTCGCCGGTCGTGACGCTGGATGTTTTTAGACCAGGCGCACCAGAACCCGCTGAAGACGATGTTGATGGGGTTGTTTCTGAGACGTAGCCGGTAGTTAAAAGTGATGTTTTACGCGCCCATTGCCGATTCATAGCTATCAGCGATACCGGACGGTATTGTGTGGAGTCACCCATTTGATGCAGTGCTTGCAACAGCACTTTAGAGCCGCCATAACGCGCCGCCGTGTTTTGAGCCGATTGCGGGGTAGTAGCCGGTACATCTTTAAACAGTGTGTAAGAAACCCCTGCCGCAGCTGAACTAACCAAAGAAGCGGGAGAAGACAGAGTGCCCGCCCACGTCTTAGCAAGATCGTTCATAAAACCAGACCAGTCAACACCGTATTCATCATTGGCTTTGCTGGTGACGCTATAAATGTCGAGTTGAATGTGTGCCTGACGGCGTAGTGCCGTATCCTCGGCGCGAATAATTTCACGGACACGGGATAGAACATCTTTCGTGGCGACAACAGTAAACCGTCCCGAACCCTCATTAAGAGTTACAGAACCACCCGTAGAACCGACTAGCGAATCGAGTGATTTTTTAAGCGAATCCAATGCTGCCAACTTGCCGCTATCGTTTACATCCAAGCTGGCATTTGCATTACCAAAACCACCCGAAGCGCCATTCCCGCCATTGCCGCCATTGCCGCCACTAAGACTCATTTTGTAATCTTGGGTGCCGCCAAAAGCGGTGATTTCAAAACTCTCAGTTACAAAACGCTCAATGACCACTCCGCCATCACGGTAACTCCAGGATAAATTAAGCATCGCCGTAACATGGTCAAGGAAACGCTCAAGAGTCCCGTTCCATTTCATACTGACAGAATCAAGATCCGTCAAAGCCTGCTCGGTATAACCACCAACTAGCGGGCCTGCAGGCAAGCGTGGCATGGTTGGCAGTAATCCAGCGTTGCCGCCAAGCGGCGTCAGTAAATTGATTGGAGCGCCTACTTGCACCGAATTTGCGGCGGCATTCGTGTTTGTGATGACTGGTACTGGAGCCTTGGCTTGATTGGCCTTTGTCGCATAGACATCTGCACTAACACGCACCGGCACACCACTCATGCGACTCAAACGCTCCGCGACTACCGCGATAGACACACGACCATTGCGATAACCATCAAAATCAATAGCGAATATTTCTTTAAATACAGGTGGTAGCGTTGCATCTGAAAGAACCGGAATCATCCTTTGTCCATACCACGCGCCAGTCGCACGTTTGGCTACAGGCTGACTTTTGATTGCTACTGCAGCTGCATCAGCATATCCCGCTGTACCTGCCGTTGCTGCTGAAACCGCCAAACCACTCGAACCCATGACCTTTTCAACGATGGGTTCTGATTGAAGTTTTAGAGTTTCAGTGCCCGTGTTAATGCGGTTTGGATTGGTCGTACAACCTGCAATGACAAGCACGCTTGCCAGGGAAATGATAGATCGAGTGAGTAGAAAATTTGATGCGTACATTATTTACATTCCTTGCCTTGTTCACCTTTGCGCGTAATACGTGCCAGTGGTGGGTTATTCGGATAAAAACAAACTTCTAATGGAAAAGCGCCCTGCGCTATTCCAGGCGAACTCAAAACTGCAGTGATCGCGTCCTCAAAGGTGCCGCGCAGCGTGTCTGGAGCATCAACCAAAATGTGTTTGTCAGCATCCCAACGCACTCGCTGCCCTGCTGCTTCTGCCCAACGTGTAAATGTGTTGGCAAGCGTCACATCACGAACATCAACAGTCCACGATGGAGCGGGTTTTGCTTGGACTGACGCTGCTGGGACTGGCTCCACATTTGGCTTCAAAACGAGCGCAGGATTTGCTTGCGCCTGGGCGGTAGGTATCGCCAACAACCGAGGTAGCGCCTCTGTTTTTTGCGCTGCATTCGTATTGGCTCCCGTGGTATTCATGCCAATGGTGATTGTGCGAAGGTTGCTAGGAAGCGCTTGCGCAAAAGTCAATTCATTGCTGATTACCGCCAATAAAAAGAGTAAGCCAACAGATTTAATAGCACGATGTTTTAATTTCGCGGGCGCGAAATTGGATTGCTTAAACATGAGATTGTTCCTTTCTGAAACTGGTGTAACTTGCTTGTGGTTTGAGCACCACTGTGCGATTGCTCAACGGTGGGGTAACTGAGGGGGCACGGTTCGCCAGGAAAACCGATTCATCTGTTTTGGCCGCATCAGCCTTTAGATTTGTAGTCACCGTGATAAGCTTTTTTTCATCATCGAGATCCGCTTTTAAAACGATGTTCAGGTCGTAGCTCCGGTATGCTGCCAATGCCTTATCAAACGCTTCGCGGAAAGAACCCGCGTCAACGGCTTTTAGTTCGGGCACGATGGGTAGATCATGTTTTCCTACAAAAGCGACGCTGTAGCCCGCTGTAAGCGCCCAACGTTCCAATAAATGCAGTAATGTCGTATCGGATTCAAAGCGATACCGCGTTACGGGTGCGATTTGCGCTATGACAACCGCCGGCGCAATCGGGGTAGGTTCAATTACGGGCTTGGCTCGGCCTGCAATAGCAATAGGTTTTTGCATCTCATCGAAACGCATTTCAACCGCTTCCAATTTTTGACGCAATTGCGAAAACTCCTCGGCGGTGGCCAACTTCGGCAAATAGGATTGAACGGCTGCAAGCCGCTGTTCAATCAAGTCCAAACGGGCAAGTGTTTTAGCTGTCACCAAGTCGGAAGCAATTACGGTTGGTGTGCTTTGTGGCTTTGCGACTGCGGCAACATCCGGATTCGGGACGCCCTTGGGCTTGTTCATTTCCTGCTGCACCAGTTTCTGTGTGATAAAGGATTTGAGTTCTTCGGCTTGTTTGGCTTGCGCTGCAATAATGATTTTTTGTTGTATGTTTTCTCTAGCCAAAACACCATTTTGGAATGAGCGCTCTGAATACTCTTTAATGGCTTGCGCGGTGTTGATTGGTGATCGGTTTTGTCCTGTTGGCGTCTCCGGTACAGGTGGCGTAGCGCAACCGGCTAAGGCGGCAAGCGCCGCAGCCAATGCGAGTGTGAGGTGGCGTTGTGTCAGTCCCATCAATGATTCCTTTATTTATCCGTGAGCGCATACACGCCATCAAAAAATACATCCCGCGCTACAAAAATGGTGATTTTGTCGCCTTGATTTTTGTACATCACTGGCTTGATGTTGATCGTTGTGCCAAGGACTTTTTCTGCCATTTGACCGATAGATTCCTGAGTTTTTTGTGTTGAGCCGCTGATGTTCTGAGTTGCCGGCGGTATTACTACTGCTGCACTTGGAGCGCTTGTTGTTGTGCGCTCTGACGTTGAACTATTGCCGTCTTTACCAACGATGGTGCTTGTTTGGCGAGTGGTTGAACTTGTTTCTTGTTCACCTTTGATGTATTGACCGCCTGCAGGCTGATTTAATGCATTGAAGCTATAACTAACACCGTCTTGCAACAGTGACAACAACAATGCCGCCCCGAGCCGGTCAAACCAGCGGTTATCAACGTATCCGGCCAAGCCAATAGTTCCCAATGTCGATGCTGACGGCGAAGCGATATTGACAACAATGTTGTGAGGTGTGCGAACGCGATTCCAAAGAACATGCAAAAACCGCGTGCCCTGCGCAACACCGGCCACGTACTCGCCCATAGCTGTACTGCCACGGTCGAACAGCACTGTTTTACCATCTGCGCTGTAGACGTTTTGGGACAAAATACACGTTGCAAAACCGCTGATTTCACTGATCACTTTAGTCGTCAAGGTGCATGGAATTAGCGTGCCTTGGGGCAGCATTAAAGCTGTGTTACCTAGTTTGGTGGCCGTCACCCTGGCAACATCCGTTGGATTCAATAATGAACCGACTCCGCCTTGTTGATTCGGCACACCCGCGTTAGCTGACGAAGGGAAAGCAGATGCCGAAGCATTCCCCGTGCGCCCAGCGGCTTGTATGCGTTCAATGCTGGCCTGCGTTGCCGCTTGCGCTTGCGCCTTACCCTGTGAAACCCCGCCATAGGAAGGTGCCGCAGTCAGACCAGAACCCGCTACTGGACTCGCCATAGAAGCGAACGGATCTCCTGCAAAACGATCTGGTTTTTTGATGGGCTCACCGCCTTGCACAGGTGCTTTGCTCACGTCAAGTGCGGGTACGGTAGCAGCTGTATTGGCCGCTTTTCCTCGGCAGTCAACCTTTATTGATTGACCACCAGGCCCGATAATCGGACGGCCATCTGGCCCAAGTAACTCAGTCGTTGCGCACAAAGGGTCTTTTGGTATTTCTTTTGGCTGTGCCGGTGCTGCCTGTGGCACTCCCAAGTCTGCTCGGTATCCAGTGACCTGTGCTTTTTTCGCACTGGCTATTTCACCCTCTTTTTCTTTTGGCTTTTTGGCATCATCATTGCCAAGCCATGCATATAAAAAATATGCGCCTAAGCAAACAACCAAAAATAGTAGCGCACCAAAAACCATTTTTGCAAGACTTGCGCCTTGCGCACCACCCTTGCGAGAATTGACGGTTTCAATTCCCACACTGTCAACCTTATTTTTGGCTTCCTGCTGCATAGCTTCGCCAGTTGAATTCGTTGTCATTTGAGCACTCGCTTCAAATTTGAATTAGTCGAACCATCACTCACTGCCACACCTTTAGGGTCGTAGGCATCATTCCAAATTCCCAAAACTGCAGAGCCATTTCGCAGGATGAATTGTTTTCCGAGACGATGAACGCGTACCAAATCAGCTACTTGATCGCCGCCACCTTCCATAGAAAAATTAACCGCTTCCTCTCCATCAGGCCCCATCGCAAATATCGCGGGTAGAGTTGCGTTGTCTTTGAATTGAAAGTACGTAAATACGCCGTCATCAAAAACAAGCTCAGGCACGGTTTCATCGCCGTTCAAACTTCTGTCAACCGAGTATTTTGCATTCCGAATCCTTGGCAAATCCGTGCTTTCAACGGCTAGACCAGGCGTATGAATCTTTGTCGGTATCGTTTTAAGCAAGTCACTAGACATTGAAGGCGGTTGTATTGGGTATTGAAATATGACCCGATACATTTCAGTGGTTTTATCCTTGTCGGCCAAAACCTGAAATTGAAAACTGTAGTGTCGTTTTGTCGTCGCAATTTCAAGATTGTTGTGCGTTGAACCGCCCAATGGTTTTACCCAAGCTTGATCTTCATTCGTCACAGCAGAAACGCACCATTCCAAACCTGTTGCTTTGCAATCTGAGGGAAAACCTGTACCAGCCTTAACAATTTGTTCGCCTGGCTCAAAAATGATTCGCGTGATAGTTCCCCGTCGCACGGGCACTTGAACAACATCATCTACACGGTAAGTAACATAAGCAACCCGCGAATCATTGTTGCTTGCGCGGGTCGGATTCACCGCTTCGCACAATAACGGGGTGACTGCAACGCACAGCATTAAAAACTTTTTCATTGCGCCGCCCTTGCAGCCGCGTTACCCATAGTGGACGGCACTAAAAATCCCGCTCCAGGATTAGGTTCGGTTGAATTCTGTGTTGACTTAACTGCCTCCTGTGCGCTAACAAGTTCTGCATCCAAACGATATGCCGTGACCCTAAAACCCAATGGGTTGCGAATCAATTCAGCGGCTGAACCACGTTGCGCTGGCTCAAACTTGTAAGCCACGTTCGCTACGAACGTTCGAGGCGGCTCTATCGCATCGGTATACCCTGCACGACGGCGATTTAGCTCATAGCGCACAACCATTTTGCTGTTCGCTCCATCCGAATTTCGCGCTCCTGGAGGTAGGCTGACACTAATGATTTTTACGGTTTCCTCGATGTTTGGGCCAAGCACTTTATCCTTGGCATTTTTACCGACGAATTGAGACGAAAACACTTCGCCCGTATCACCCGAAGACCACGCGAGAATGCTGTCGTATTGCTTCTGCAAAAGTGGGTAATGGTATGACTCGCGTTCGAGCACGTACTGAGAAACCCAATACTTATGCACGATTTCTGGCACGTCGATCTTTTGCGCTGTTACGTCAATGACTTCAACTGCACCTGTAGTTTTGTCAGCCACAACCATGAACGGGACAACAGTTTTCATCGGCCCCATAACTGCAAGCGCACCAACTGCACCCAATGCAATCAGAATACTAAAGCTCGAAACGATCCACGCCCGTTTTTCTGAACGCTCCCGTGCAAGCTGCATATCAGCCTCATGATTCGAGCCGGCGCGACTGAAAGCATGGGCGCTTCCACTATCACGTTCACTATCTTGTTTCAAAAATCCCATGTCGTTTTTCTCCTAGTTCAATTCTTAGCTACGGTGTTCTTGGGTGGCTTACTGCTACCGCTTTTACCGCCGCCAAAGGCGATTTTGTTCATGACGGTTTGAGCTGCAGCCGAAGCCGGATTACCTAAAGAAGCTCCGCCAGCAAGTTGTGCAGCCAAGTTACTCACATTCCATGCAAGCCAAGACAAAATCAGGCCGACCACAAACACGACCAATGCCCCAGCCATCGCGCTACCCATTTCGCCAGGCCCCAAACCAAATTGGATTTGCCCAATAAAATGAACGAATATTGCAGGCATAAAAGCAAATATTGCAAAAAGAATAACTACAGTAAAAATTTGCGTCAGAACTGCAGCCAACCATGCTTCTGTAAATTTCCGCGTCGGTTCAAAAAGTGCGAGAAGTATGAATAGTGGCCCCAATGCGAAAAGAATTGCAATTGTTACTTTCGCAATTATGTAAGGGATTGCTGCGCAAAAAAATATGACTACTTGAGTAGCAATTACAAGAAGCCATGCAAATAAAGCATCTAAATTAGGAAAAGGAATAATATTCAAACCACCAACCGCCCTCCTATAATATTCGCGCTTTAATGGATTCAATGCAGATGCCGTAGTATCTATTGCGTCAGCTATAGAACCTCCACCGCCGCTAAAAGCAGAAACCAACGCAGTTTCTAATCCCTTCAAACCATTCACCACCCACGAAGTGTAATAACCGCTCGTTGAAGCCAAGCCAAGTATCAGAGTGATTTTTAATGCTTTCCACACAAATAAATTAACTGGTTCTTGAATTTCGCCTCGCGTTACGGCATAACCGTAAACAATAATCCAGATAGTCAAAGCAACGATAACTATCGGCAAAAGGACTGCAGAAAGCGCAGCACTTCCACCAACAATGTATTGATTTATCGCGTTTGTAAGAGAGCCCTCTATATATGCAATATTTAGAGTGTTGGTACTTTCAACCGAATTTAGAGCTGTCATCTGATTGTTGCCCTAAGAACTCAACGGCCCGTCCACGAAACTAGGGGCGCTTGACCGCGGCCAGACTCGTCTATCCAACTCTTCACCAAGGCGGCTTTGGCCGCTTCATTGGCATCCTTAGGCTGCAAAGATGCAACGCCAGAAGGCACAGTTGCGTTTTCCAACCCGTTTTGGGTCGCACTTTTACCGCCTGCTTGTGTTGAATTCGGGGCAGATTCATTTAATATAGTTTCTGTACCTCCGAACTTCACAACGTCAGGACGCGTAACAGCAACACCTGCAACCAGTAAGCAAACAGCAATCGAAATAATAATTAGTATTTTTTTCATAGTCTTACCTTATTGACCATTCCACACCATCAAAGGTGCTTGTCCACGGCTAGTTGTTGAATCGTTAAACGTCATTTCAAGCTCAACTAGATCACGCTCACGCGCCCTAGTTTCTGCTTGCGCAAGCAAAATCCTGTTCGTATCATTTTGGACATTTGCTTGTTCTGCGGTAATTCTGGCTGTTAATTCCGCAATAGCTTTTGGGTCACTTGTTGAATTAATATCACCCATCAAGCCCTGAATTTGCTGACCACGTTTACTTGTTGCCAGTAAGCCTTTTGTCGCAATGCTCTTGATAGCTTGATTAAGCTGATCTGGCACCTCTAATCCAGCCAGCATTCCTTTAACATCATCTGGTATCGTGTCATTAGTTGCGATCTCATTACGAATCAACCCCAAAAGACGGCTTCCAGTCATGTTATCAATCATTTCTTTAGCTTTTTTGATCTGTTCGACTTGATTGGCAACTTGCTTATAGGCGGTAGTTATTTGCTCGGTTTGATTCGCAATCTGCTCATATTGCAACCCAACGTCCTCACCCCAAGCGACGACTTGTTCAATTGCAGCTGCAATAGCTACCGGATCAATAACTACAAACTGCGCTCTAGCAGGCAAAGCAAGCAAAGCACACAGAATTGCCACTAACGACGGTTTTATAAATTTCATACGTTTCTCCATAAAGTATGATGGCGCAATGCAATTATAAGCTATCTGCAAAGCAAATCAACTAAAATCACTTAGCAATTCCACTATGTTTGAATGTTTGTAAAAATGACTGGTAAATTTCGCGGGCGCGAAATTTATTCTGTAATAACCGCAACCTTCTTCGCCGCTTTACGAGCATGAACCTCGGCTTTCAATAACGGCCACCAAACATCGGGGTCTTCACCATGCACAGCTATGAGCTTGTCCATCATGGCTACGTTATCTTTTGAACCCGACAAAACAATAATGTCATCCGGCACAGCTGATAAATCGAGCTTGACAACATTGCTGCGGTCGCCTTGCTTAATCAACATCTTTCTACTGGTTTCACCGAAGTTAGCAAGCAGCTCGTACTCTTTGGAATTGAGCTTGAAGCCGTCGATGTAATCCGAAGCCGTCGCCCGAATGTTCGGCAAAAATATTTGCGTCACGCATTGTTCAACGACTGTTTTTGCAATCGGGTGATCGAGAACATCACTAGGGGATTGCGTCACAAAAATTCCCAAGCCTGAGCGGTGCCGAATTGTTTTCAGCATTTCGTGTGCGAACTTGGCAAAAACGGGGTCCATCAATGGTTTCCAAAACTCATCCATTACCAGGATCGTCGGCGTACCGTCCATTGCTTGATCTGTGGCAGATAAAAGAACCATCATGACAACCGTGCGAATTTCTGGATCTTCCAAAAACTCGGTGTAATCAAAACCCATGATTCGGGCTGAATTCAGATTTAAAGTATTTTCGGCGTTGTCCAACACCCAAGCCAAATCACCGTTGCCGTGCCAGCGTTGCAAGCGAAGCGTCAAGTCACCGTCCTGCAAGTTTTGTGGGATTGCGCTAATGCGCCGGTTTTGATATTTCAACCCAAAAACCGTATCAACCGCCTTGGCGATTTCATCCTTTTGCGATGCTGTCAAGGGCTGGCCGTCCGAGAAAACACAGCGCGAAATAACATCCATACACAGCTTGCGATTGGTCGGCGTGTCGTCCCATTGAAACGGGTTTAAGCCAGTTTTCTTGCCAACACGTAAATTTGTGTATTGCCCACCCATCATGCGAATCAATATCTCGGCGTTGCGCCCACGGTCAAAGAAAATAATTTTCGGATTAAACCGCTGCGACTGAGCCAGTAAAAACGCAAGTGTCGTTGTCTTACCTACGCCGGTTGTCCCCGCGACAAACGTATTACCGGCAAGCTTTTCATCGGTTTTATCACCATCACCAGGCGCAACCGCATGGAAATTGAAGTAGTACGGCTGACCGCTCTCAGTTTGCAACAAAGAAACTGCATGACCCCAAGGATTGCCAGAACGCCGCCCACTGGCGAAGTTGTGCAAAGGATTGAATCCAGCAAAGTTCAAACTTGAAATTACAGCCTTGCGCGGGCGCTTATCGTGCGCGCCTGGTAATTGAGCCAACCAACTGAGTTCGGGAACCTGCCTCGATAGCACGGTGCGCCCTCCAGCTGCGCCAATAAGACCCATTGCGTCGGCTGCGTTCCTGGATACTTCTTCAACGGTGCCGCCCAACACGTTTAACGTGAAGTGATGTTCACCCATGTCGATTTTTCCTGAGCGCACTTCATCAATAGCCGTGTTAATGGCTTCAACCTCGGAAACACTAGCTTCGTCGCCAGCTGTCATCCGGCCCATTTGTGTGTTTAACCATTTGGTCGCTTCGCCCTTGGCCATCATCGAAAAACTGTGCGTCATGACCCACTCATAGGGCGTCGATAGCAGCGTATTTAAGAGTCCGGCTTTAGTTTCAATCGGGTACTCTTTCATTTCAATGAAAGCATGGAATTGTTCGCGCCCATTCCATACCGTCTGAGCCAAACCATTTCTCTCGCCAAAATAGATCGTCGCCGTAGGCAAATAGCTTGAAAGCCTCGATGCCTGATAAGGCACGTCATCCCAAAAGCCGTTGATAAGAAATCCGTAAAGGGATGCCATACCCGAGAACTCAACACCGTTCTTTTTGTAAACGCTAAGGCGATGCAAGCCGAATTTATTTAAACTGGCTTCGAGCTGCTTGGCCGCGTTGTCTAATGAGGCCAAAGATTCAACTTCTTCTTCAAGTATTTGATCTCTTGTACGACGCTTTGCGCTATTGAAAATATTGGTTTTTTTCCCGATTGGGCGGTAAATCAAGGTGATATAGATTTCCGTCAACAACATGCTGTAACCATCAAAGGTTGTTGCATAGCGGCTGTCCAGCTCTCTGCAGTAGGACTGCGTGAATTGAGCGGGCAAGCGGTCTGCTGTTTTGCGCCGTATTTGGTGTGACCAGATCGAAATTTGACCGCCACTTAATACCGCAAGCGTATTGTTTATTTCACCGAGACGCTGGTTCAAAAGCAAGTCCTCGGTTGCGTTGAACGCAATCCCTTCGACGCGCCACGTTGCAATATATTCACCGTTGCGCGTGAGCTTCACCACGTCAGGCTTGACGTGTGAACCTAAAATTAGATGGTCACTCATGGGGACTGAACCCCTTGCAGCGGCTTTTATTTGTTCGGCTGTTCTCATCTTTATCTTTTGTCGTAAGCAATGGGTGAAAAAGTAACAACGCCCGTGTTCTGCTTGATGCGAATAACAAAACGGTCAATCAATTGCTGCAATTGGTACTCATCGTTGACGCTGATTAGTCGCAAATAAAAAACGACTGGCACGTATATTGTCAAAACTATCAGGGAAAAAATCGGGTGCCCCAGGCCCATGCCCCACATAAAGAGCAAAAACGACGCGCCGCTTAAAATCACCATCGGCAACATAGGCACACCCATAAGCATTGGTGGCCTCGTGCAACCCTTGAAAACAGGGCTGGTTTGCAATTTATCAACGACGCGACTCATATCAGGCTCCGGCGCTCGGGATCAACAATTGAGCGATAGAACCCGCCCCGCCCACCAACACAGCGCCAATCAAGATGTTCGCAACATCTGTCAACTTCGCGTGACCGAAAATAATCTTGAAACCCGCCCACAAAATCGCAATCGTGCAAAGGACCACTGCTGCGCCTACCAAAATGCTTTTAAACGAAGTCAGCACGCTTGTTACAGCTGCAACCTGCGCAAAAGCCGGACTAACCAACATCAGATAAGCCAACACACCTACAGCCAAATTCGTGCCTACATTTTTGCTTTTCATCACATTTTTTCCTTAGTTTGAAGTTTGAAATTAATATCGCCGGATACACCCCCGTACCCTATTTTTTCGAGATACAACTTGATCGAATCCAAGCTTTTCCAAGTCCTTGGCTCCTTTCTAAAGTTATATAGCGTCCAGTGCCCTCCTCTGAAATTGATCTCGACCATAACGATATAAACACCGTCCACACTGGCAACAGTGAGCGTGTTGATTTCGCGTCGGCTAATGATCTCCCTCAACTCGTGCTCTGTGATTGTTCCCACATCCACCTCCTTTCCATCCACAAAAGCAACAATCTTAGTATTCCCCCCCTCAATATTGGGTACAAATTTAAAATTATTCATGGTCTAAATATCAAATAGTGCAGTTGTGCTTTACGAAAAGTATGACGGCGCAATGCAATTTTACACTATTTGCAAAGCACGTCAACCTAAATCACTTAGCAATTCCACTCTGTTTGTAAATTGACGCAACATATCCGTTCGATAAACCGGCAAATTGATTGCCAGTGTTATACATAGACAAAGCTGCCTGCAACGCTTTTTGCCCAGGCCCCAGGCGCTGCGAAGCGCACACGTAATTAGCACTCAATACGTGTGATGCAACCTGTAAATTTCGGCACGGATCGAACAAATCTGCAAGTGGAACGCCTAAGCGCTTTGCCGTCCGAAGATTGACCTGTCCATAACCAACATCTATATCAAGTCCGGCCTTTACTAGCTGCTCGGCAATCGCCACCCCCTGCTCTTTCGTTTTTGGTTGGCTGCTTAGGCGATAACCGCCATTGACTCCAATAGCAAAGGGATTCATGCGTGATTCATGCTGCACGATGCGCAGCATCGTATCGGGATGCACCGTAGGCGCACACAACCCAATAAGCAGCATCAATTCAGGGAGTACAGTCATTTTCGCGCCCGCGAAATTTAATTAAGGGCCGTGACTTTGGAAACTTGGCCGTCAATGGATACAGTAGCAATCCATGTTCTGCTACTTGCATCCAGGACAACAACCCGCTCATACACTTCTGCTGACACGTATTCGTCAGTCAGTCGCCCTTCGAAAACCCGCTGCACATTGAGTTGACCGATGTAATCGCCTACACAAGCCTTTTTAGCCGTTTGGTCAACGCCATCAGGGCTTCTTACAATGTCTCCTATGCCTTCTACTGCAATCGTGCCATTAAGCGCCGTTCCGACATTTGAACCACCAATTAAAATCCGGCTCTGTATTGCATAGCTCTCCGGTGTCATTTGCAGCGCCTTTGTGCCGCTGCCAAGCGTATTTGTGCCATTAGGGCAAGCATCAAACGCTTCCTCTTGAACAAAGGTCATATCTGCCTGCGGTTTGGCTTCATCACAAACGGGTTTCGTTTGAGAGCTATTAAGGTTTGCCCGCAATACTTGGATCGGCCCTGAGCACTGCGCTATTTGTTCGTAACCCGCTGGATGGGCCAAACACAAAAGAACCGTGCAGCTGTATTCATCAGCCTTGGCTGTCAGCGATAACAAACCAAGTACAACAAGCAAAATCGACTTTTTGAAGAGCATTTTCTTTCCTTAAAACAAAAGTATTCATGCAAAATATAAAAATTTGCAAAGCAAGCTATCTATAAGTGCAATGTATTTATACTATAAATATGCATCCACATGTAACCGCTTACAATAAAAAAGCACCCTCGTGGGGTGCTTCTCTGTGATTCTGTTTTGAAATTCTTGTTTATTCGGGGTAGTCGCTCGCTAGGTCAGCGGCTTGGCTCCCCTCTTCCATTGGTGGGTTGCCGTCGCAAGCCGTTATCCTTTCCTCCGGTTCTTTGCTTGTCCAGGTTATTGTGTGCATTGCCTGGCAATACACCCGAACTTCTGTCGATAGTTTTTGCCACATTGCCGCTTCGCACGTTATACAAATCACGTCTGAGGGTGGCCCCAATTTCTGGCCCAAGATTTGGATTACGGGACTTTTCTGAGTCATGATTGATTCCTTTGAATGATGATTTAATCCAATGTCGAATGTCTTTTGACAATGCTCGGTCTGTCGGATTCGTTGAGCTTGCGAGAACATCAGCAACCCGTGCATGATCCTTTTCTACCTCGCGTAACGTAGCCTCGGGAATTGCAACCCGCGCATTGGGGTCTTTCGATGGGTTCGCGTGTTTTGCCCAATTGCGGCCTTTGGGCGTCTTGAAGCGAGTTCTTGAATGTGTAGCGACGGCTTCAACACCGTTTTCCCCCAAGGTTTTAACAAACCCTGCCCGCCATTTTTGAAGCGTCGCCTTTCTAATGTTTAGGCTTTTGCCGTCAACACTCGAACGGGCTTTGACAATGATGTGCGCGTGTGGCTGCGGCTCATCCCTGTGATGGGCGATTAAATATTGATGGTCAGGAAATTGTTTCCTAGCAAAATCATCTGCAGCTTTGGCTACGGCCTCGCGGTCTGTGCCTGGCGGCATCGAAAGCACGACGCTAAACGTCTGCCTTTTCTTGCTACTCTCCGTGATAGGCATTCCGTCATCAACAAAAGCACTGGCCGCAAAACGCACCTCATCAGCACCGAAATACTTAATTCCATCTTGATCGACCAGCTCAACCGAATCTTTTTCTTTTCCGTCTTCACGGGCAATATAGTTAATTGAATCTCTTGCGCCCTTTTGCGTCCTAGATCCTCCTGTTACTTTAACCATCACCTGTGGAACTTTACGCGTAAGTCCCTGCAAGGTCGCCCGCGCCGTTACCGCATTGCCTGTGCTTTTCACTGGAACCAGTGAAACCGAGCTACGTTTCATTTTTGGCTTGCTAAAGCCCGAACTCCAATCGTAGCGCTCCCCCCATTGCCGCATGATTCCGTCAACGTATGTTTTAGTCATGTAAAACTCCAGCTGCTATGAGTTGCCAGCGCCCTTCTGCTGCCGTTATTAAGCGCACATTGCACTTAATTTGCGCCCTGATTTCTGTTTGTATTTCCCCAATAAGCGCCACTGCATTTGCGTAGTCTGTTGGCAAGGGGTCAATATCAGCATTCAGACGTTTTACCAATTGGTTAAAGTTTCGCCCCAATGCCCCCAGCTGCAAAGATGATGCCGAAAGCGCTAACACCTCTTTTTCACTAAAGATTGCTTCGCTCTCAACGGCATTTCTAATCAGCGCGATCACCATGCCCTGCATGTTCGTGCCCAGGTATGCCGCCAACCGTGTGCCTGCTTCAAACTCACTTTCGCTGAATCGGATTTCGCGGCGCAAGCGCGTTTCATCAATCGCTGCATTCGATTTGAATTTTTGTTTTAGAGGTGCCGCTTTTTCTTGTAAGGAATTTGCCACTAAGCGCCGGATTTCCGCGTTTGGTGTTATGCCCCTGGCTGCGCACGATTCCCTAAAGGGATCATCCAACTTTCCCAAACCAACATAGAGCTGTTTTCGAGGCTTATTCATCGTGCCCCTGAATTAGCAAGCGTTGATTCAGTATTTTTCGCCAGTCATCATTCGGGTTGACCTGGACGTAATTTTGGGCTTTGCCTGTGTTCATGTAAAGAATGAAATACGGGTGCCGTTTTCCCAATGATTCGATCATTTTAATGGTCGGCTGCTGCACTCGATTGCACATGCGCTTCCACTTTGCTGCTGAAACATCCGTCTCCAATTCCATTTTCTTGTAGTCGCGGGCATAGGTTGCCGTCACCACTTTGATGATGCGTTCTCGCATGTCTTGTTGGTTTTCTTCTGCCATTTTGCTCACTTCCACTTTTTAAATTTCGCGCCCGCGAAAATCACAAGCGAGGAAATAATAGCAGAAAACACCGCAATGCGGTACAAATTGCATTGCAATTTACGGCGTAAGCCTATCCTGCTATATTTCCTCATTCTCCTTTTCTTCTCTTTTCCTCACAATCTTATGACAACATTACAACAATATTGCTATGTTATTGTTGTAATGTTGTTGTGTTATTGTTAAAACACGCTAAGATTGCCATAATGTTGTCGTTATATTGTTGTAATATTGACAAAGTATTGCCGCCTAGCAATAATTGCCAAATATGACTAAAAATGCCAACCAGAGTTTTGCAGGGGTCTTGCGCGAACGCCTTGACTACTTAAATGAGCGAATGCATTTCGGCATTTCGCAGAAAGTCCTTGTCGATCAATTAGAGAAAGAGGGTTTCGTCATGTCGATGGCCACGTTTCGCGAAACATTGCACAGGGTCAGAAAGGAGCGGAAAGCAGCGGATGCAGCGAAAACTGGTGACGCGGCTTTGACAAGTTCAAAGTCTCAAACTGTGACGAAAGCTCCAAACTTAAACGAGGCCGCGCCTGCTGCGCCGATTATTGCGACGGTAGAGAAACCCGCCAAATTCAAAATGTTAAAACTCGATAAAAAAGATATTTACTAAGGAAACCATGTCAAAAAAACCTGAGCCAATGACGAAGCAATTGCACATAACCCTTCAATCAAAAGGGGGGGCCGGCAAATCCTATACAACATCTATCGTCGCCCAATATCTGAAAAGTAAGGGCAAGACACTCCAGTGCGTAGACATTGACCCCAAAACGCCCTCCTTCACGAAAATGAAGGCGCTGGACGTTAGCCATATACAAATTCTTGACGAAGACGACCGCTTAGACATTGGTAATTTTGATGCCTTAACCCATCGGCTCTCTGTTGAAACTGATGATTTTGTTGTTGACAGTGGCGCGACAAGCTTTAGCGCCATCGCGTCCTACATGACAGAGATTGATCTGCGGGCGCTCTTGGCCGAGCATCAACGCAAAGTGATTACACACATTCCTTTTATCTCCGGCGATAGCCTGGACGATCAATTCAGCACGTTTGCAAGCCTTGCGGCGATTTCAGATGACAATTCAATTGTCATCTGGCTGAATGAGTTTTTAGGCCCAATTTTCGTAGAAGGAAAAGACGAAGCTGGCGAAAAACTGCAAAAGAACTTTCTTGAATCAAAGGTATTCGATACCTATAAGCACAAGGTGCTTGGCGTTGTTCGCATTGCAAAGCGGTTCCCAGATACATTCGGAAAAGACCTAAAAGCCATGTTGGACGGTAGCCTGACATTCAACGAAGCGATAGCTTCACCAAAGTTCATGCTTGCATCCAAACAACGATTGAAAATCGTGCAGCGCGAACTTTACGAACAATTGGATGCGTTTAACTTTTAACCCATGAACAGAGACGCGATCATCGGCGAACTTGCCCGCAAATATGGGGTTCTTCTCGATAAAGAAGACCCCGCTTTTCTCATTGCGGATATTGTGCTCATCATGCTTGAATCCAAGCAGTCGGATTTTGACGAACAAACTACAAAGTTACTTGGTCAATTTGATGATTCGATCACAACCCTGACAGAAAAAGCCAGCGTTATGTACGCTAGTAAGCTTTCCCTTGCTGTTAAAAACAACATCGAACAACAATTATTGCCCCCCTTAGTTCGCGCCTCTAAAACGGTAGAAATGGCTGCTGGTGCTTTTGGGACTCTTAAAATATGGATTGCACTTAGCGCCGTAGGCGGCGCGTCCCTTGCTGTCCTGGGCGTAAAATTATTTTCTTAACCGAGAAAACTACATTGAATTACCGTTCTGGCCCTTTGACTGGCGGCGTGGCTGGCTCGTTGACTTTGGCCTGAATTTGCCCTATCGCCTTATCTGCCTGCTTCGCAGGCCAACCTTTTGCAAGCATATGTTCCCTCACTTTGGCTAATGATTCCGTCATGTCGGGTTGGCGCTCAATGGATTTATCGAACGGTTTCACCGCGATTTTCAATACGTCCTGCAAGTCCTGCATCTTGGCGTAGCGCCCCTTGGTAATTAATGCTGACTTGAAAGCTCGGTCATTACCCTCCAACTCTGGCAAAACTTTCTCTAAAACTGCCTTATCACGCGCTATGCGCAGTCGATCACGGCCAATGGCTGTATCGGCTAGTTTTTCCCATTGAATATCTATGCCGCTATCTCGCGCAAGCTGACGCGTGAAGGCGCGTAAGGTACGGCTATTGCCATCGCCGAATGGGTGAACATAATCAAGCTCGGCGTAGAGCTTTGCAAGCTGCTCTGCTGCCTCGGTAACAGGTAATCCTCGTAAATTTCTTGGTTGACATTCTGCTAGTGCGTCATTGAGGCGCGTCATTGCAGCCTCATCCCGCTTCGAGTAGGCAACATAAAATTCGCCATCTACAGTTTCTAGCGTTCTTATTTTGTTGTACGGGGATTCTTTTCTTAGCTCACCAGGCTTGTACCCTCCAAGCACCTTTTCTAAATCACCGCTGCCGGTGTCTTGAAAAATGTATTCATGTGTCTTTTGCAGCCTCCGCAAGTCATGAGCGCCCTCTAAAGGGCGCTCTACTAATTGCTTTTGACGAATGGCTGTAAGTATGGCTTCGGCTGCACTAGCCCGCATATCTGCACTAACCTCGCCTGACGGCTTGCCGTCTTTGGTTCCGTCCATCATTTAATCAATGCTGACGTTCCGGCTAGTGCATTCTTAGCCAAAGCAATCATTAGCTCTTCCTCTTGCTCGTAAGTGATTTCACCCTCTACATAGCTTTGCATAATACGCAAAGCCTCTGGGGGCAATATTAGGCCCTCCAAACGGTTGCTTGCAACCGCATGATTCATTGCCGTTTGACGGCTTTCGCGCTCTTTGAGCGAAATTTCAGGTTTGTTTATCACTGCATTCATATTGTCTTCCATTCTTAATTTCGCGCCCGCGAAATTTCACTATTTTTTTGCCTTCTGCAGAGTTTTGGCGCGAACTTCAAACACTGCCTCAATTTTTTTTCTTTTTTCTAACGCCCGCTTTGCTGCCCCTTGCACTGACTGCTTAGTGCATCCATAAGTCGCGGCCAGCGTTGGCCCAGCCACTTGTTCAACCAAATAAAGGCGAGCCATTTCCACCCTATCACGCGACCAGCTTGATAGGAGTGGTTTCAACTCATCGAACTCACTCGCACTCAATTTCATTTATTTTTTTCCTAGAGCCCTCGCTTTGAGTGCATCCAATTTGTCTGCAATTTCGGCGCGGGCTGATTCAGAGATATTACCCATTGATTTTAATTCCGCAATAGCCTCTTCAATGGCTTTAAAGTGGCGACTGCAATCAACTAGCACTTCTGAAATTTCGCTGCGTTTTTCACCGCCGCCTTCAGACTTGGCAAACGGGACGTTGCCAAATGCCTTCTCTACCGGCTTCCCGAGCTTTAAATCTTCGGTGTAGGGGTCAGCTAACCCGCTGCCGGTTTTCTTCTCATTGGCCGGTTTTACTGATTTCGCCGGTTTCCCGATCGCTGCCGTGTCCTTTGCAACGTCGCGCAAGTTCTTACGCTCGGCGGGCTTCTTGGCTGCTTCTTTTACAACAGCGTCAACTACGGCCTTAGCGCTGGTGCCACCTGTTTTTTTATCTTCCTTGGCCTGCTTTGCAACGATATTCAAAACCTCCATGTCTTTGGTCACGCCCGCTGTCACCAAAGCTTTTGCCTCTTTGGGTAACTCAGTCACACCAATGATTTTGCTTAACCAGGAATCGCTCTTGTTGTATTTCAACAAAATGACTGCTCGTTTTCCGTTCGCGGCTGCGAGGTCTTTTTTCACCTCTCTTGCCAGGTCAAGCAATGTCAAATCTTCGCGGTGAATGTTTTCTGCGGCCTGAATCGCCCTAGCCCGCTCGTCATCCATTTCCTTAATAAGCACCGGCACACTGTCCAGGCCCGCAATGATTGCAGCTCGTAAACGGCGCTCCCCTGCAACCAAGCGATAACGGGAACCCATTGGGCGAATAATCAACGGCTCAAGGATGCCAAGCAATAGAACACTCTCTGCCAATTCCTGCAAAGATTCATCAAGGAATTCTGTGCGGATTTGATTTTCAACGTCAATTAAATCAACCGCCATAATTGCAAAGCCATCAGCCGAAGCATCAGCTAGCATACTGAAATCATCACCAGATTTTTTTACTGCGCTCATTATTTGACTCCCAATTTACCAAAAACCATTGCACACATTTCAAGCCAAGTAGCACGGACTTCTTTATCTTTCGCCACTTTCCAAACCGGCTTTTGCAGCTCCACGGATTGCGCCACTGCAGCTCGTAAAGTCAAAGCCAGTGGTAAAACCATGCTCTTATAACGCCCTTCCCGCAACTGCTCCAAGGCTCGGCGCTCCATTGAATTTTGCATGTAAACCTTGCTTGGCAAAATTCCCAAAATGCTCAGACGGTGATTCAAGCCTTGTTTTTTGATTCCCAAAAGAACCTTGATGTACGTTTCAAACGATGCCGCTTCAAAACGCCCCATTGCCAGCGGGCACAAAACAGAATCAGAACAAAACAGCGCCGCCTTTGACCAGCGATTTAAAGAGCCTGGCGTATCAATGATGCAAACATCAAAATGCTTTTCCAGGCTGCGTAAATGGCGGCCAACCCGTTTTAATGAATTGTCATCATCAGCAACCGCACTCAAATCCGAGCCACTGCGGAAAATGCCCAAACCTTCGCGGACAAATTCAACTTGCTCGATGCCGATAGGAGCCTCATTGAAAAGTGCTGCCGCTCGTGCGCCCGTAGCTTCTCCAGCTGGAAAAGCCTCATCGGAAACCGACGCCTGCGGGTCAAGGTCAACCAACAAAACGCGAACTCCTTTTTCCAAGCCATAGTAAGCAAGATTTACCCCGATGGTGCTTTTTGCCGATGCACCCTTTTGATTCCCAATTGTCAAAATCTTCATAAGACCCTCCAGTTGATGTACTGATTATAACATGCAGTCAATCAATATTGATTGACTGCAAGACGAAAAACAACATATTTATATTGATTTAAACACCTCCGATGCGCCCGAATTGTCGCAAGTCATGATGCCGTTTGTGCCTGCGTTCTCGCTTACCGTGCCAAAAACATGCGACTTCAAAAGCAATAAATTTTCAGCATCCAATTTACCAATTGGTGCGCCTTCCCTTGCCAAGTCCCAGCTATTTGCACCGCCAGAATGACTTTTCGACATACAAACAATACCCGTTGCGAGATCAACCGTACCAAAACGGGTTTTGGATTGAATTCTCAAAAGCTCAGTTGAATTACATTTTGAAATCGGGTAAACCGTGAATTCTTGCGGCTTTCTCATCCCTAAAAACAAACCGTCAAAGTCCATTGTTCCCATGCAGTTCTTTGAGAAGTTCCCAATTTTCGCATTACTAGATTCAGAGCCGATCAATGTATTGGTATTGTTTGCTGTAGTCATGGTGGATCTCCTTTGGGGTTGTAAAAAAGCATTTCGCTTCACTGAGTTCTATCGCCGTATTGCGTAATGGCAATTCAACAAAGGGTTAGGGGTGTGGTGACTGAGCGCGAAGCGCTCAGACTGCACGGCCTGGTTGTGAGTGGGTCATGGAATAAAAAGTGAAACGACTGCCGCGTGACACGAAGCGAAGCGCAGTGACTGGCGGGTG
>JAYVLG010000093.1:0-11164 GCA_043759595.1 Sulfurirhabdus sp.
CAGCCACTCGGCCCACATCATTGCGACTCAAGTTGATCATCAGCAGGAGTTAGGTCAGCTCTTTGGGATATGACAACAATTCATTCGTCAGATCCGCACCATGTGGCTGAATTGCCGGGCGATGCTTTGTGACAAAATTATCTGCATGATGTCGTCATTGAAATATAACGTTTGGATTTTTTCTACTGCGACTTTGAATGTCTTTTCAACAGGGCAGGGGTCAGTTTCATTACAATAAGGCACACCATTTTAGTTGGTTTTTATTTTATCGATTTGAATAGTAATTTGCACGCAGATCACCCCAACAACTGAAGAGAAATGTGTACAAAAACTGTAGGGAATTAAAGATGAATTTACCCATCAAGTAAAGCAAGCGACTAAATGTCGCCAAGCCGCAGTCTGCCGTATCGGAGGCGATTGTTCAAAGGTAATCTAAGAGCATTAATGCAAGTTAAATTATTAATAATTTCCCAAGTTTTAGACTTGGAGGAAAAGAAATTTTCTATCTGAAACAGAAATATAAAAAGATAAATATGATTTATGGGTATATTAGTATTATTATACTTTCGAGGGTGGGTTTATATTTTGATAGTGATCAATTAATCTTGTTATCAGTTGTTACAGGCATCACTGCCATCAAATGGATATAACAAAGTGGAGAAAACTATGAAACAGTTCTGGGCATCAATTGCTATAGCTCTAAGTGCGACATTGTTCATGCTTTACCAAAGCGGCGCTTTCGCTGAAAAGCAAAAAGCATCAAATCCTAAAGTATCAGCTACGACAGCTTCAGCCAAAACAGAAGAGAAAAAATCCGAACCGTCACCTGACACCATCACCGCACAAATAGACAAAATTTCGCTAAACAATGGGGGAACCATTGCTGTCACGGGTAAAGCACCTGCAGGAAAACCGGTCTTTGTGGAAATCTGGGCCGATAAAACAGTACGCTCTTCCCGCTTCGATTCTGAGCCGGATAAGGAAACAGGAATTAGACCCTACATTTTCTATCTGACTGAAGAGTTACCAGCTTACTACAAAATCTTTTTGCCAGCAGAGTCCAAGGATGCGCTTGAAAGTATCAAGAAGGAAGGCAAGTCGTGGAGCTTTTCCAAGGCATTGAAGGATCTTGGCGCCGATGCCGCTTACTCGGCTCCGGCGAATATCAAGACAAACCGGTATCAGACGACGCTAACCGGGAGCATCGTTGGTTCCCGAGGTGAGTTGCTACCGGCAATGGATGAGAAGGAGAACAAGAAACGTTCGATGCAATTGGTGAAAGCACGTTTCAGGAATGTAGATAAAGTGCTGGGGTCAGGTGTTGTGGTAAATCCTGACGGTAGCTACAAGGCCGAAATAAAAATTCGCGAAGGCCTGGCGCCAGGAAAATATAATGTCGTGGCGTCCGTGGACAAGAAAACCAAAAGTCAGCCGCAGGTCTTCGAGAACAACATCAACTTCCCCCTTTTATATCTCGACAATGCCGGAGCCAGTCTCAACCTCTTCGGCCCGTTATTGCTTACGCTGGCGGTCACGATCTTCGGCGTTCTCATGGGTGCCGGTGGCGGGTTTATCCTGAATCCTCTGCTGCTCACCATCTGGCCATTGCCGCATACCGTAGTTGCGGGAACGGTCATGCCCACGGTACTGTTTGCCCAGGGCAGTGGCATCTACAATTATTCCAAGATCAAGTTCATCAACTGGAAACTCGGCACGGTGATCGGATTGTCCATGGTGCTGGGCGGATTTATCGGACCCAAACTGACCGAGCTGATCACCCTCGACCAGTTCAAGTTTATCTTCGGCTGGATACTGCTTGCTCTGGCTGGACTCATGGTCTGGCAGACGACGCCTGGCTATTTGTCCAAGAATAAGAAGGAGCAGGCGATTCTCAAGGAATTTCAAAAGAGGGCTGCCGAAGAGGCCGCTAAGAAAAAATCAACATAATTCAGGGATAAAAAGGAGATATACCATGCTAGTGACTTTCTGGGGACATGAGTTCAAGGTAAACATCGTAGTTGGTTGCATCGGCGGATTTCTTATCGCGGTCATCTCTTCAATGTTCGGCTTCGGCGGCGGCCCGTTCATGGTGCCGTTAATGACCGTCGCGCTTGGACTGCCGATGTATGTGGTGGTTGGGAGCTCGCTCCTGGCCATCTTCTTCAATAGCCTGATAGGATCGGCGCGGCATTTCCAGTTCGGGAACTTTGATCTGACTTTTTTTCTCATCATGTTTCCCGCCGCTATACTGGCCGGATTTATCGCGCCACAGATAGCAAAACGGATCAGCCCGCTTGCTATCAAAAGGGTGGCGGTTGTGGGACTGGTTGTCCTGGCGCTGAATTTGTTCGATGTTTTCTAATCCAGCCATCAACATGTAAAACGGTATCGGGAAAAATTTGGGTTATTGATGATTGTAGTGAGTCTTTATTTCGATACCTATTTCAGGGAACGTCAGCATCAGGGCTAAAGTTGGGGGGAATCTTTTCTACTCATCTTCGTTTGTCCTAACAAGAGTCGAGTATTTGGACTGCTCGCAGCAATATTCAACAACTGTATAAATTTTATGATCAATTTCGGAGGCGGCAATGGGAGAAATATCATCGGTATTTAGCATGTGCGGAATGTGCGCTGTCCGCTGCCCCATAAGAGTTGAGGTTAGAGATGGCGAGGTCAAATGGATCGAGGGCAATCCGTATATTCCCGACATCGCAGGCGCCCTGTGTGCAAAAGGGTCGGCCGGGATATCCTTTGTAAACGATGCAGAAAAGCCCCAGTCCCCCATGCTGCGAGTTGGCTTGCGGGGCTCGGGTGAGTGGCGCAAGATCAGCTGGGAAGAAGCGCTGGAATATGTCGCCGCCAAGCTTAAGGAGATCACCGAAAAACATGGCGCCAAGGCTATCGCCATTGCCGACAGGAGCGGGGTATTCAACGATCTTACCGCAAGCTTTATCAAGGCGCTGGGCTCACCCAACTATTTTGACCATGACGATACCTGCGGCAAGAATGCGAACATGGCCTGCCAGTCCGTTTTTGGATATGGCCGCGGCGATCTGGTTTATGATTTTGCTAAAACCCGCCATATCGTGCTTTATGGAAGAAATGTCTTTGAGTCGTTGCAGGTTAACGAAGTAAATAATATTCTGGATGCCCTCGATGCCGGTGCAAAGCTGACCTATATAGATATCAGGGCGACAGTGACCGCATCCAAAGCGGACAAGTTCCTCATGATCCGACCGGGAACGGATTATGCATTTAATCTTGCACTGATCCATGTAATATTGAAGGAGCGCCTTTACGATGCCGACTTCGTAAACAAATGGGTGACCGGACTGTCCGAGCTCGAAAGTTTTGTTTCCACCTATACTCCTGAATGGGCGGAGCAGGAAACCGGCATTCCTGCCCATGAAATCACCAATCTCGCGCGCACTGTAAGCCAGGACAGGCCCAAGGTGATATTCCATGGAGGCTGGATGCTGGCGCGTTACACGGATTCCTTCTACAGCAGCCGATCTGTCTATATTCTGAACGCCTTGATGGGAAATTTTGAAGTACCCGGCGGGCTGATTGTGGCAAAGGATGCTAAGGATGCGGGCGCAAAGCCGTTACGCTCGATCGGAGCCAACATCCCGAATGCCCCGGGCAAGATTGTCGATGCCGAGATGCCCGGCAAGTCTCTGGGGACAGGCCACATCCTCAACCTCTACAAGGCGATCAACACAGGCAAGCCTTACCCCATCAAGGCATTTTTCGCCTATCGCTACGACCCCATTGCTTCCATGCCCGACCCGGATGAACAGAAAATGATCCTCGACAAGCTGGATCTACTGGTTTCCATTGACGTCAATTACAGTCAAACCGGATGGTTTTCGGATTTAATTCTGCCGGAAGCCGCCTATCTGGAGAGATCCAACCTGCTAACCACTCTGAAAGGGCAGAAGCCGAGCTTCATCATCAGACATCAGGCCATTCAGCCAAAATTCGACACCAAACCCGCATGGGAAATATTTACCCTTATCGCAAACAAAATGGGCGTCGGCTCGTTTTTTCCCTTCCACAGCATCGAGGAAATCTGGAATTACCAGCTTGAGGGCTCGGGAATCAAGATCGAGGATTTTGATGAAAAAGGCTTCGTAAGCTTAACCAGTGAGCCGATCCTGATGAACCGGGATGAGCTGAAATTCAAAACACCGTCGGGAAAGATTGAATTCGTTTCGCAGTGGATGACACAGAATGCCTTTCCGTCGTTTGCACAATACGTAAGTCCCCAAAAGCCCGAAAATGGGCATTTCAGGCTGGCGTTTGGCCGCTCCGCATTCCATACCCATGCGCAGACCCAGAACAATATCTACCTGAATGAACTCGCCTCTGAAAATGAGGTCTGGATAAACAAGGAAGCGGCGGAAAAACTCGGTATCAAGAATGGCGCCATGGTCGAGATAGGTTCCTCGGGATACAGCGGCAAGATCAAGGCCAAAGTCACGCCTTTTATCCATCCTGAAGCGGTGTTCATGCTGCATGGTTTCGGCAATGAGATACCGCTTAAAACACGCTCATTCAACAAGGGGCTGAGCGACACCAGGTTAGCGAAAGGTTTGCTCGAGAAAACCGACCCTGTGGGCGGCGGCATTGCCTTTCTCGAATGCATGGTAAGCGTTAAAAAAGCTTGAGAATAAGGGAGCGACCATGAGTGATTATTATATTTACCACGATCAGGATAGATGTATCGGCTGTCTCGCCTGCGAGGTTCACTGCAAGACTGAACACAATACTCCGGTGGGACCCAAGCTGAATGCCATCGTGCCGGTGGGGCCCAGGCTGGTGAACAATGTCCCGCGCATCACCTTTGTCTATATGCTCTGTTACCACTGCGCGAAACCGGTGTGTGTGAATGTCTGTCCTACCGGTGCGATGCAGAAGAGAGCCAAGGACGGCATCGTCTTTGTCGAAGACTCGCTCTGCATCGGCTGCAAGTCCTGCATCACCGCTTGCCCCTGGGGCGTTCCCCAATGGGACACGGGAACGGGGAAAGTGCTGAAATGCGACTACTGCAAAGACCGGGTTGATCAGGGGCTAAAACCTGCCTGCGTCACCAAATGCACCGCCCACGCGCTGCACTGGATATCCGTGAAAGAGGCTTCGGATATTAAGCGGGAAAAATTCGCCAAAGAAATGGCCGAGAATCCCGCGCGTCCGTGAGAATGGTGGGCAGAGTTAACAGGCGGGACAGGTAAGTACCGCAATACAGCAGAATAAGGTGCCATCATGGAAAAAGTACAAGCGAACAGGGCTGGAACCGCGATACCAATGGAATTCATGTCCGATCCGGAAGTGTGCGACGGATGCGGGCAATGCGTGATCAGTTGCAGAGAAGCGCGCGGAGGACCGGAAGGTACTTCGCCAGGCATACAGATCGTGGAAATCGGGGATATGCACATCCCCATCATTTGCCATAATTGCGAGGACGCTCCCTGCGTCAGCGGGTGCATGCCCGGATGCAGGCACAGGGATGAAGCCACCGGCAGGATAGTGACCGACTATGAGCGCTGCGTCGGATGCTGGATGTGCGTCATGCTTTGCCCTTTCGGTGCGATACAGAGAGTTCCGACGCAAGCAGGGGCACACTTTGGCGTGGCTACCAAATGCGACAGTTGCCTGGATAAAGAAGCACTTCCCTGTGTTGTGGCCTGCAAGCCCAAGGGCTTGAAGGAAGTTGACCCGCTTGCTCTGGCACGCGAAAAAAGGGAAAAGGCTGCCAACAAGTTAGCGGGATTTTTCGTTGAAGAGTAGAGACATTATTCACAATATGGAGCGATCTCCCGGAATGTTTATGCGGAGCGGAAAATGCATTATGTGATGATAGGCAACTCGTATGCCTCGATCGGCGCGGTAGAAGCGATACGGCAAGTGGATAAAGTAAATCCGATTACGATTATTTCGGATGAACCTTATCCGTGCTATGCCAGGCCCCTGATCACCTTCTGGTTGGGTGGCGCAGTGAAAACAGAAAATATGTTTTATCGTCCGCCTGACTTTTACGAAAAAAACAACATCACGGCGCTCACCGGCAAAGAGGCGGTGGCGATCGATTTCAAAAATAAATTGGTGTCCCTCGCTGGAGACGAGCAAGTCGCTTACGACAAACTGCTCATTGCGACGGGGGGAAAGCCTTTTGTTCCGCCCATCAAAGGGCTTACGCCCGAGGTTAAAAACGTACACAATTTTACCAAATGGGACGATGCCAAGGCGCTGGCCAGGCTGAGCAAGGAAAGTAAAAAAGCGGTGGTCATTGGCGGCGGCCTAATCGGTCTCAAGGCTTCCGAAGGGCTGAACGATATTGGCGTTGACACCACGATAGTCGAGCTTGGGCCGAGGGTGCTCGCCATTGCACTGGACGAGTATTCGGGAAAGATCGCGAGCAAACGTCTCAACGATAACGGCATCAAGACCATTACCGGAACGACCGCTCAGGAAGTTCTGGTAAACCAGAACAATGAAGTGAGCGGAGTGATTCTGCAGGACGGCCGTGAACTTGCATGCGGCATCCTGGTGGTCGCTATCGGCGTCAGGCCGAATATTGCGCTGGTGAAAGATACCGAGATCAAGGTTGAACGCGGGATTGTGACGGACGAAACCATGCGGACTTCAGTCCCGGATGTATACGCTGCGGGAGACGTGGTACAGAGTGTCAACATCCTTACCGGCAAACAGGAAGTGATTGCCATTGTGCCGACCGCCTACGAGCAGGGGCGAATTGCAGGATTCAACATGGCTGGCCGGCAGCGCCAATACAAGGGTGAAATCGGCATGAATTCGGTTGAGATTTACGGCCTTCCGATCATGTCGATGGGGAAGACCAATTCCGTGGATGAAAATCAAAGAGAAGAAATATTTCACGAAAACGACATCTACAGGAAGTATGTATTCGCGGATAACCGACTGGTCGGGGCACTCCTGATGGGCAATGTCGATTACGGCGGGGTCCTGACCCACCTTATCCGCAGTCGGCGCAGTATTTCCCCGATGATGATGGACTGGCTTCTGAAAGGAGATACCCTTGCTCTTTCCGCATTTATTATTGCGGAGAGCTTCCAGGCCGCAAAGCGATGATCCTGAATAGCACAAAGGGACTGAGCTTGAATGGTGAGCGTATGGCAATCGAGAAGCGTGCTGTTGATTCCGGGCAGGGTTTGAGCGAATTGCTGCGACTCCGTATTGCCAGGAGCGCGGGATTACGCACCATCCTCTTCGTCTGTACCGGCAATGCAATCCGTTCACAGATCGCCGAAGGCATCGTCAATCATTTTTATGGCGACAAATGGGCCGCGTTTTCGGCGGGAACCATGCACATGGGCATCCAGCAAGAAACGATAGCGGTAATGCGGGAAATTGACATCGGCATTTACGGACAGTTTGCGAAAAATGTTGATCTCTTCAAGGATTGCGCCTTTGACCAGGTCGTTATTATTTGTTCCGATGCCGGTAGAAGATGCCCAATCTTTCCCTATGCAGGCAAGACGGTTCATATGGCTTTCGACGACCCGCTCTCGCCCGATATTCTGGCGGGTGCTATATTCTTCAGCTACAAATCCCAGATCAGATCCGTCAGAAATCAAATCAAGAAGGCGATCTGTGCTTACGTTGAAGGGCTTGATCAAGAATCATCACCAGAGCCTGCGCATACTTTGCAGCAGGGCGAATTCAAACTGCGCAGTGCCGCTTTAATGAATTCCCTCGTGCGCGTCTTTTCGGGGAAAAGGGAGCACCGGCTCAAAAAGCCGAACAATGGCCGCATCGCCGTAAAATACCGCGCCTTCAAGAATTTGCTCAGCCATAACCATGCAGCGCTAGAGCATATCGCGCAGCTTGAGCAGGTCTACTTTGGCGGTAAGCCCTTCAGCCTTGCCGCCGTCAGGATGATGTATGTGGAACTGCTGGAGTCAGTCTACGGCATTGTGCATGCGCTCGAAGCCATGACCGGGAGAGACCTGCCAGCACTGCTTGCTACTTTGGAAAGCATCGATGACGCGCTCGCCGAACACTTCAATTCGCAGCATTGCCCGCAGAAGATCAAGCGGCTCGTCATGCCTTTCGCTGAAATTCTTCCGGAGATGAAAAATATTGTTGGCTCGAAAGCGGCAAATTTGGCCATCATCGGCAACAGTCTTGGCCTTCCGGTGCCAGAGGGATTCGCGATCACAGCTTATGCCTGCGAGCGCTTTCTGCAGGAAAACGGGCTGACGACGATTATCGAAGAAGAGCTTTCTCATATTGATCCCGAAGCAGCGGAAGAGAATGAAAGCCGCAGCCTGAAACTGCGTAACCTGATTTGCGCTGGAACCGTTCCGCAAGACCTGGCCGACGAGATCGTGTCCGCCTTCGAGCACGTCGAGGCGAAATCCGGGCAGGGTCTGAGAGTGGCGATGCGCAGCAGCGCCGTCGGTGAAGACACCGAACCAACCTTCGCTGGTCAGTACGAAACGGTACTGAACGTGACCAGACAAGGCCTTTTCGCGGCCTACAAGGAGGTACTGGCAAGCAAATATGCGCCGCAGGCGATCTGCTACCGGATGCAGTACGGGCTCGACGACCGGGAAACGCCGATGTGCGTTGCCGCCGTCGTGATGGTCGATGCACGGGCGAGCGGCGTAGTCTATTCACGTGACCCTTCCCAGGCCGCAGCACCACTGCTCAAAGTCAATTCGTTGTGGGGGCTGGGGGAGCAGTTGGTAGACGGCAGTGCCTCGCCGGATGTATTCCTCGTCGACCGCGAAAACACGGAGATTCGGGAGCGGACGATTGCCCATAAACAGTGGCGCCTGAACTCCCTGCAGGAGGGAGGAACGGAGCTGGGCGAAATACCTGCGGGGGAGCAAACGACGTCCTCTCTCAACGACGAGTCAGTCAGGACTCTGGCCGAGTATTGCTTGCTGCTGGAAGAATATTTCGGTGGCCCCCAGGACGTTGAGTGGGCAAGCGACAAATCGGGGGAGATATTTCTCCTGCAGTCCAGGCCCCTCTTCCTGCCTGAGGTAAGCTCCGATGAAAAAACACGCAGGGAATATTTCGGGCATCCGGTCGTCCTTGCACAAGGCGTTATGGCATCCCCTGGCGTGACGACAGGAACCGTGTATATCGCACTGACGGACGATGATCTAAAATCAGTTCCGCAAGATGCCATCCTGGTAGTAAAAACTGCCTCCCCAAAATATGCACGAGTAGCCGGAACCATCAGGGGCCTCATCGCCGACACGGGCAGCGCGACCAGCCACATGGCTTCGGTGGCAAGGGAGTTCGGGCTGCCGGCGATCGTCGACGCCAGGGATGCGACCAAGATATTGAAAAACGGCGAAAGAATCACCCTGGCGGCAAGCAGCGTGATGGTGTATCGCGGTGTCGTGGAGGATCTGCTGCAGGCGATGAAACCTTCGCGCAAGCTCATTCTAAACAGTCCGGTGCACCACCGGATGCGCGCCATACTCGACCAGATCACACCGCTCAACCTGATTGACACGAACGCGCCATCCTTTTCCCCTGAAGGATGCAAAACCTTACACGACATAATTCGATATGCCCATGAGCAGTCTGTGCGGGAGATGTTCGGCATGTCTGAAGCACCTGCAGAGACCAATGCAGCGATCAAGCTCACTACCAGTCTCCCCTTGAGCCTTTATCTGATCGACTTGGGAGGTGGGCTGAAAAAAGATGCCAACACCTGTGACGAAGTCATCGCGGATGACATCGAGTGCCGCCCGCTCGCGGCGCTCTGGCGCGGATTCACCCATCCGGGCGTGAGCTGGGAAGGTAGCATGAACACGGGAGCGGGAAAGTTTGCCAGCCTGCTGGCGGCACCGGCAACAGCCGAGTTCGGCGAGCAACCCGGAGGGGATAGCTACGCCATCGTGTCCGCCGAATATCTCAACTTCAGCGCAAAATTCGCCTACCACTTTGCCACTATTGATGCCCTGTGCGGCGAGGCCAGCTCGCAGAATTACATCTCGCTGCAGTTTTCCGGCGGCGCCGGCAGCTACTACGGCCGCTCTCTCAGGGTACAGCTGATGGCAACCATTCTGGAGCGGCTTGACTTCGATATTTCGACCACAGGCGACCTCCTGAAAGCCGTGTGCGCACGGCGCAATGCAAATGATACCGTGGAGCGGCTTGATCTCCTGGGCAGGTTGCTGGCATCGAGCAAGCTCCTCGACATGACCCTGTCGAGCCAGGAAGATGTTGAGACCTACTGCGAGGAGTTTTTCAAGGGGAACTATGATTTCCTCTCCAGCGACAAGGGCAGCGAACTGAGCTCAATGTACGTTCAGGGCGGCCACTGGACTCGCATCGTCGAGGACGGACATGCTTATTGCGTGCAGGACGGCTCCCGTTTCGGCAGTAAGATTGGCGCACGGATAGCCGGTACCTTCGCCAAGGTCATCGGCATGAAGGACAGCGAGTTCCTCGACAATATTGCGGCTTACTATTACTTTCCGCTGGCAATCGCGAAGGACAGCGCGCTTTCCGAAGGCGCGGCCAGCGCAAGAATCAGACCAATGTCGGGAAAAATAGACCGCGCCGGCGGTATTGCATTCGGAATCAGGGACCGGGACAACTACTTCGTACTGCGGATCAACGCCCTTGAAAGCAACATCATTCTTTTCGAATACAGGAACGGCAAGCGATATCAGATCGCGCTCGTGGAAAACAAAATCGACAGCGGCATCTGGCACCATCTCCGGGTCGAGCTACAAGGGACGCAGATCAAGGGTTTCTTCAACGGCAACCCGGTCATCCTTGTTGATACAGGAAAATCTCTTGGCGGATTCGTCGGCCTTTGGACAAAAGCAGATTCAACGACGTGGTTTGACGAACTCATCACCGAGAAAGAGGGTGTCAAGAAAAAAGTGGAATTTTAATTCGAGAAAATTCAGTTGATCGCTCGTATGGTTCATCCAACAGTCGCGCTACAGTACACGTCCCCTTCCAGAAGAAATTTCCGGCCCGATTTAATACCGTATCCACAGTGTTCAGCAGATATCCGTTCCATGACTTCTCCAGCCCAGCCCAATAACGCACAATTCCATTGTATTTGCTGTGATATGGAGGGTAGTAGACAAGCCCTTTCAAGCCGGAAAGCGACTGCTTTCTTTCTTCCGTACAATGCCGTGTT
>JAYVLG010000094.1:0-22649 GCA_043759595.1 Sulfurirhabdus sp.
GCTGGTGAAAACGTAGGCATGGGCAAAGATCACACCTTGTTTGCCAAGGTTGAAGGTACTGTCGCCTTTACTATTAAAGGTGCATTGAAACGCAAGACCGTTAGCATCATCCCGGCCTAAGGCAGTTTCTTGTAGTACATCAAGCCCTATCAGCCGATAGGGCTTTTTTTGTTTTTGCACCAGGGTCCTCATGAAGTTTATAGACGAAACAAAAATCGAAGTCATTGCCGGCAATGGCGGCAACGGCTCCGCCAGTTTCCGGCGCGAGAAATATATTCCTAAAGGTGGCCCTGATGGTGGTGATGGCGGAAAAGGTGGCAGTGTTTTTGCCATTGCAGACCGTAACATCAATACCTTAGTTGACTTCAGGTATGCCCGGGTTCACCGTGCCAAAAATGGCGAAGGTGGACGCGGAAGCGACTGCTATGGCAAATGTGCTGAAGATATTGTATTGCGCATGCCCGTTGGCACCGTTATCAGCGATTTTGAAACTGGGGAACTGATTGCAGATCTTTCCCATGATGGAAAAACTGCCCTGTTAGCACAAGGCGGGAAAGGTGGATTAGGCAACCTGCATTTCAAATCCAGTGTAAATCGATCACCTCGGCAATGCACCCCTGGCGAAGAAGGCGTGCACCGCGAACTGAAGCTGGAATTGAAAGTGCTAGCTGATGTAGGTCTGCTTGGCATGCCAAATGCTGGGAAATCGACATTCATTCGCGCCGTATCTGCCGCCAAACCTAAAGTGGCCGATTACCCTTTTACTACCCTGCACCCCAATTTAGGGGTGGTGCGCGTAGACCACAATCGCAGTTTTGTGATTGCTGACATCCCTGGCTTGATTGAAGGTGCAGCCGAGGGAGCCGGATTAGGTCATCGTTTCTTGCGTCACCTGGCGCGAACCAGACTCCTGCTCCATATAGTGGATATTGCACCGATGGATGGGGTCACCGATCCGGTGAGGGAAGCCAAAGCAATTGTGGAAGAACTGCGCAAATATGATGAAACGCTTTACCAGAAGCCACGCTGGCTCATTTTGAATAAAATGGATATGCTTCCATCAGATGAACGGGAAGCCACCCTTAAAAATTTCCTGAAAGAGTATGGCTGGGAAGGAAAAAGCTTTATCATTTCAGCACTCACGGGCGACGGCTGTAAAGAGTTAACCTATGCGATCATGGAACATCTGGAACAAACCAGAAAAGAAGAAGCACCAGAAGAAGACGAAGAAGCAGATAACCCTGACGTACAAACTGAAGAGTAATATTTAAAATCACCTCCGTGGTGCCTATATCCATGAATTCTGTTTTAGCTAATGCCAAACGTCTGGTCGTCAAGGTCGGAAGCAGCCTGGTCACCAATGACGGACGGGGGCTTGATCATGCTGCGCTGGCGCAATGGGCGGAACAAATTGCCAAACTCAATGCAATGGGCAAGGAAGTGGTGCTGGTTTCCAGTGGCGCTATTGCAGAAGGTATGCAGCGCTTGAACTGGAAAAAACGTCCCAGTGCTGTGCACGAGCTGCAAGCAGCAGCGGCAGTCGGTCAGATGGG
Organism: Sulfurirhabdus sp.; assembly: GCA_043759595.1. GTDB lineage: Bacteria > Pseudomonadota > Gammaproteobacteria > Burkholderiales > SMCO01 > Sulfurirhabdus. Next base: position 1,554 of record JAYVLG010000094.1, read on the forward strand.
ACTGATACAGGCGTATGAATCCTGCTTCCGTAAACATGATTTGCATGCCGCGCAAATCTTGCTCACCCATGATGATCTTTCTGATCGGAAGCGTTATCTGAATGCGCTTTCTACACTGCGTACCCTGCTCACGCTTAATGTCATTCCTATTATTAATGAAAACGATACGGTGGTAACCGATGAAATTCGCTTCGGTGACAATGACACACTCGGCGCTTTGGTGGCCAACCTCATCGAAGCGGATGCGTTAGTGATTCTCACTGACCAGGCTGGCCTCTTCACTGCAGATCCACGTAAAGACCCGAAAGCCACATTAGTCACAGATGCCAAGGCCGGTGATCTGCAATTGGAAAAAATGGCAGGAGGTGCAGGCAGCAGCATTGGGCGCGGAGGCATGCTAACCAAAATACTCGCTGCCAAACGTGCGGCTCGCAGCGGTGCTCACACCATTATCGTTTCCGGCCGCGAACAGAACGTTTTGCTGCGACTGGCAGAAGGCGAAGCCATCGGCACTCAATTGATGGCCGACAAGATACCACTCAATGCCCGCAAGAAATGGCTGGCCGATCATCTGCAGGTGAGAGGAAAACTGGTGCTGGATCAGGGGGCAATACGCGTCTTGCGTGAACAGGGAAAAAGCTTGCTGCCCATTGGCGTACAAGCGCTGTCAGGTAACTTTGAACGTGGTGAAGCTGTAACTTGCGTGGATGTTGAGGGCAACGAGATTGCCCGAGGCCTGGTGAATTACAACTCCACAGACAGCAAAAAGATATTACGTCATGCGAGCACAGAGATTGAAGCCATTTTAGGTTATGTGAATGAACCAGAACTGATTCACCGCGACAATCTGGTTTTACTTTAATGCGCTAGAAGCAACTTCAAGGTACTGCTAGCACCCAGCACTAAACCATTAGTTGGGATGAGGCGCGCTTTTCAGGGCATTCACTGCCACTTCGGCTGACTGCACAGGCGTACTTCCCTTACAGAAGAAATCATCATGCAATACATGATGATAACGATTCCGATCCTTGTATGCGATCGCTTCCCATTTTGAATTTCTGGCTTTTGACCAACTGCCATCGCTCCTGCCAAAAGCATAAAGCTTTCTTTCGGCTGTCGCGCAGCGCATACCCTCAAAACTGATGTTAAGCGCACCGCTAGGCGACTTAACTATCAATGTGTAACGCACCACACCATCCTCACCAATGCTGATGGATTTTTGATCAACGTAAAATTGATTAGGCGTCGCTGCACTTACATAAAACGGCAAATAATCGCCTTCAGCAGGATAAGCAGGAAGCTGGGATTGCAATTCTACCCACGGTTTTTCTTCGTCAAATTCCACATCAAATTTCGTCCATTCCTTTTCAGGCGCGGCACATGCGATGATCGGAAACAACAAAAGCAGAGAGAGAATAATTTTTTTCATAGGGCCAATCATACACAAGTAAAACAGCAGGTAAAAATGGCTTAGCTCTGGGAAAGCATTACCCCCGGGTGAAACAAACTATCCCTGCAACTGAATTTAATCCAGCATTTTTAGAATAGTCACCATATCGGTTTTATTGTTTACCCTTAATTTCAGGTAAATCGCATTCAAATGATTTCTGACAGTCGAAGGTGCAATTTGCAGCATTTGCGCAATTTGCTTATAAGTCAGACCAAGTGAAAAATGCTCAGCGATCTGTCGCTCCCGATCACTTAAGTTATCCAGATTGGAACGCCTTCTTCCTCTTAAAAGAAACAAGTCATTTAAGCGGGTAAACTTGATAATCGATTTTTCACCAGAAAAACGCCCCTCATCTGCAACAAGACATTTACTGAGATTATCAGGTAGCTTGGGTCCGTGCCATTCCGGCCATTCATCCAGCATCAGTTTGGTGAACGCGGGTTCGACCAGATGCATTCTACCCCCTTCATCGGAAGCCCCTACACTGTAATGGGTCATACCCGATGGCTGCCGAGCCTGCTCCATATAGTTCATCCGATTCAAGCGATAGGTCTCAACCAAATGGGGCATCAAACTTTCTTTAATGATGCGTTCATCTTCGCTGAATGGCTCGGCGATATTTTCACGATGTAACAAAATCAGACTGTAGAGCGCGGTATGCGGGTCCAGTTCACCCGTGCAAAGAATATGGGCGATGTCATTTGGCTTATAGAATTCATCATAGAACGGCTGACCGCCATACGCTGCCTGGGTAGCAACATTGATTGTCTTCCCAGGCATCGCAATCATATTACTGACTAGCGGATCTTCATCTTTATAACTCATCCACGATTCAGCAAAGTCTCTTGATTGTTTATAGGTCTGTAAACTATGAATGACAGGATCATCACCATCCAGATAGCCTGCCGCCCAAATACCCGAATCAAAAGGCAAAATAATTTGAAGTCGCTCAAATACCCAATCCTGAAAAACTGTGATGGGCATTTCACGACTTCCACGATACAAATCCAGCAAAAACTCACTTAGCCGGCGAACCATAAAATATTCCAATTGTGATTTAGCTGGAGATTATAAGGAAATTCCGTGGATTAGTATATTTGAACCATCCAACATCTGTCCGTGAATGAATTGTTTGCAGAACATTTGCAAACATCAGACCTGCATGAAAAGATCACTGCAAATGAGAGAAGCATTCACCAGCTAATCACTGGTGAATGCTTTAAACCACACAAAATACCAGTAGTATTCGTTAAGAAAAATCAGCTACCAATGCGCTACGAACTGAGGGGCTTAGCTCTATGGCCGCTTGATAGGCCGCATGATCCACGCCCATATCCAGTTTTGCACCATTTTTAAGCGCATTCACCATTTCTTGAGTTAATTCAAATCGCAAAAAATGAACGGCCGAGGTTTTCTCTTCTGTTTCACGTTCAAGATCTTCATCCGCAATTGGGTAAACTTTGTCCAGACCATCCACCCTCGCCCAGACTTTTACCTCGACACCGATCAATTTTTCAAGCATGGCTTTACGCTCTGCTTCATCATCATATTCGATCATCATGGTAGCTTTCCAGTTACTTCCATCCGGAATGAGCGGATTATAAGCATTCATTTCTTCCTGAATCCCTTCATCCTCAAAAATCTTTTCCGCGCGCAACATTTCCTGAACCTGATATCGCATAGTCAGTTCATCTTCAAAAATCAGGGTGATATGATCCCCAAGATGAACAGACCGCACCTTTTTGTGCGCAATTGTTTTTGCCCGAAAATCATTACGAGCCTTCGCATAAGCTTCCAGCGTCATCAAACTGTCACGTGTTATTTTTGCCATTTTTACCTTTACTGCCTGATTATTTATGCTGACCAGTGATTGGACCATCTTTAAACAGCGCATCTCTTAATTCATGATCAAAAGCCGGATCGCGACGACGAATCCACTCCAGCATCATTGCTGCATGCTCCTTTTCTTCATCCCGGTTATGCGCAAGGATGGATTTCAGTTCAGGATCCACACAGGCATCTACTCGCTGGTTGTACCAATCCACCGCTTCCAGTTCCTCCATGAGTGAAACAATTGCCCGATGCATATCCATAGTTGCATCGGAAAGTTTCTCTAAAGGTTCGTGATATCCTTCATTCGCCATTATCTTTTCCTTTTAAAGTCCATACGCAATTCGCAGCAACGTCAACGGATGTTGCTTCTCTGCACGCGTTTCTCCCATTCCCTGTTGAATATGTCGCCCTGCAATTGCACAATCAGAGCTGATATAGTCAGGGTCGGATGCAGCCATCTGCTTGAAAACCGGTTTACCTATTTTCATTGAATGTTCAAAATATTCACTTTTCACACCCCAAGTACCATCGTGACCTGAGCAACGCTCGACTGTGGTCACTTTGGTATCCGGAATCAGCTGTAACATTTCACGGGTTTTCAGCCCCATATTCTGAACGCGCAGATGACACGGAACATGGTATGAAACCTTGCCTAAAGGCTGTTGAAAGTCAGTTTTCAGCATGCCATCCGCATTTCTGAGCATCAAGTATTCAAATGGATCGAACATGGCATCAGCTACTACTTTCACATCGGTATCATTCGGGAACATAAGCGGCAATTCCTGCTTGTACATCAGCGTACAGGAAGGCACTGCTGTCAGTATGGCATAACCCTCTCGCGCCAATTTTGCCAGATGCGGTATATTTATTTCTTTCAGATGCGCTACTGCTTCCAGATCGCCTAATTCAAGTTTTGGCATCCCGCAGCATGCCTCTTTTTCAACCAGTTTTGCAGGCACTTCGTTATGTGCCAGTATTTTCAGCAAGTCGTGACCGATTCCCGGTTCATTGTAATTAATATAGCAAGTTGCGTAGATAGCCACTTTTCCTGGCGTATTCTTGCCATCTTTTACTGCAAACGAATCATTCGGCTTTGCTGTACTTCTAAATTTGGCACTATTGTACTCGGGCAGCTTTCTATCCGGATGAATCCCTAACATGCTGTCCATCAATTTTCGCGTAACGGGTGTCTTATTCGCGGCATTGACAACTTGAACCACTACAGGGATAGATGCCAGCTTGCCCAATGTATCGGTACTGGATAGCAGCTTATCTCGGAAATTTGTTTCGCCTTTTTTGAATTTCACCGCTTTTGCACGCAGCATCAGATGCGGAAAATCCAGATTAAACGCATGGGGTGGCACATACGGACATTTGGTCATGAAACACATGTCGCACAGATAACACTGATCTACCACGTCCCACAACACTTTATTTTCTACGCTGTCGAGTTCGCCAGTAGGACTTTCATCCACGGCATCAAACAGCATAGGGAATGCATTACATAAATTAAAACAACGACGGCAGCCATGGCAAATATCATAGACTCTGTGCAGTTCTTTAAACACAGATTCTTCATTATAAAACTCTGGATTTTGCCAATCTATGGGGTGACGCTGTGGTGCTTCGAGACTACCTTCACGCGTGGTCATAAATTTTCCTTGGAAAACACGCTTTGTTATTTCAGCTTTTTTAAGAAGCGTGAATCTGGAGAAGCAGTGCAAACTGCTTGCATGGCCCCTCCATAATATTCACGCTGACCTATTACTCTACTAACGCATCCAAAGCTTTCTGGAAGCGATTTGCATGGGAACGCTCAGCTTTAGCAAGCGTCTCGAACCAATCTGCAATTTCTTCAAAACCTTCATCGCGCGCTGACTTGGCCATACCTGGGTACATATCAGTGTACTCATGAGTCTCACCTGCAATAGCGGCTTTCAAATTGTCACGAGTTGGTCCAATTGGCAAACCTGTCGCTGGATCACCACTCACTTCCAGATATTCCAGATGTCCATGAGCATGACCGGTCTCACCTTCTGCAGTAGAACGGAATACCACTGCCACATCATTCTGACCTTCTACGTCTGCTTTTGCTGCGAAATAGAGGTAACGTCGATTTGCCTGGGATTCACCTGCAAATGCTGCTTTCAAATTATCTTCAGTTCTGGAACCTTTGAGTTGCATATATACCTCCACAAATTAAAATATAAAAACACAAACACTGGCATCAAAAAATCATACCAATCATGTCTCTTCAATGGATCATTTATTCAACAACACTATTTAACCACATACAGTTATTAGACTTAATCTAAACTGTGGATATAGTTTAGAATTCACTTTATGATAAGTCAACCTTTTTTCACAAGCTTCTTATAAGCCAGAAATGGCCAAAGACACTAATATTGCGGTTTTTGCGCAACCAACACCGCCTCAGGCACCAGCAGTTTTATTGCCGCTGCAATTTCCAGTATCAGTCCAGGTCGATGCTTAAGAGAAACCCACAACACATTGATAGGTAAATTGACGTTCGCAAAAACAACTTCCTGATAATGCTCCAGAACTGCCTGGATGTGTCTAAACACCGATTCGATGTGTAATGCAGATTTTTTCCTTAACCCGGGAATAAACATCATAAAATCACATAGCGGGCGACCGTCTTCATCACGCGTGGGTACGATTTGCCACAAAGGCCTGCAAGGTTCGAGACGAAGCTCCTTTGCTGGAAGTGTTTGTTTGTATTTGACCAGCATCTATGTTCTCCTGGATTATTTCTCCGCTCACCCCGCTGATACCACTGCTAATTAAACCGTGAGTGCAGAAAGAAAATTTGCTACCAGAACAGCCGGTTATTCACTATAGCACTTTCAATACAAATTTCAATTGCATCGAGTGCTTAACGGGAGTTGAATCGCTTCAAGATGATAGATGAGTTACCACCCACTATGGTTAAAAGTGAATGGTAATTCCTGATTGCAAAATGTCAGTTGCTCATCAATAACGTTTCAATTTCTGCGAATGTTTTGGCAATTCCCCCGGTCTGGATTTCCATATCCAGTTGACGAGCAATTTGCGATGCCGAAAAAATACCGCGAAGCACCTGAGGCTGCTTGTCATTTAACCGGTCAACCACCAGCGCATGCTGACGGCCTGTTCTTTTAAGCGTTTCCACCACATTACCAACTTTTGAACGATCAACATCAGCCATACATAAAACTTCAAGGCTCTGCTGCGGAGTCATGATATCCCCGACAGTGATATCACTGCGTTTTCCACCATGTTTCTGGATGTATTGCAAAGGTTTCTCTCCCTGCAAGTCGGTTGATGTGATCAGACCAATAATCACATCATGATCATCTGCAACCAGCAGCAAACGCACACCGCGCTGTTTCATTCGCTTACTTGCTGCTTCAATAGTAACATCAGCTTCGATAGTGACCGCATTGACTTTCCTGAGATCAGTCATGACTACAATTGCGGGATCAACCATTGTCACCACATCACTGAACAAGCGATCAAGCCGGTGAATGCACACACCACTTTCAAGAGGCATGGATGTGAGGGGGATAAAAGATGTTGTCATGGGTTTCTCCTCAGCGTTTTTGATTTAACTACTTTGTAATAAACATACTACGCCAACCAGACAACACGGCTAATTAAATAATTTGATAGTTAATTAGACCCACTTTATTAACAGGGCTTTACTCCTCCAGCACTCTCTCAAGATTAACTTGTATAAACTCGCTTGCTTTGGGACCAAACTGACTTTTACCCGGCACGAAATCATCAGTAAAGGCATAATCAAATTTGATGTCTTTTAATCCCAGTGAACCAAACAGACGATTTTCATAAGAATAATCATCGTTATGCTGGATCAGGGTTGGCCAGTCGGACTCACCACACTCCAGAATAGGGCCAAAGAAAACCATCCCGGGTTTATTTTTACAACGTAAAGCACAGGTACTTTCCGTTCTTCCAGACATGGGCAAAAAATCAATAGTGCGTGAAAAACGGTTTTCCCGATCAAGAATCAGATCAACCACCCCATTGATTTTTTTAGCTTCGTGTCCATACGCAATAGTCTGAGCGCCGCTTTCGCTACGCCAAACTTCGACATCCTGCGCCCCAAAATAGCTGGGGTAAAAAATATATTTAAGTGGCATGACTGCGTTAATCTTATCGAGCAATTCACGGGAAAAAGCAGGTGTATTAATCAAAATCCCCCCTCCTTCCTTGTCAGCTAGCAGGAAAACTGCCGGACTCGTCCCATCCAGATAAAACACACTACGATCAAATACTTCCAATAATTTTTTCATTTGCTATAAAAAAGTAAGGTTAAACACTAGTCAAAAAAATATTAATTGCTATAATAAGATCTGATTATCTTTTTATTAAAGGAGTGAATCATGCTAAAAGTTCTTTTTGGATCGAGCATAGGTATTATGTCTGTTCTTACCATAGTCGGCGCGATTGTTGTTGTAGGTTTCTGGGTAGCATACTGGTTCAAACATCAGGACAGGAAATACCTGGATCACTGATCAGCATTTCAGGGCAACGGGACAGGCCGCGTTCTTGCAGGCCTATTTGCTTGAAACGTCTGAAACGGAGCGGGTTACACACAAACATCTCAGAACTACGTACCAGAAACAACGTGGCGCAACCTGCCGCTTGATTGAATTGGCGGTTTGAATTCCGCCCCTTTCGGTATTCTGCCCCTGCACTTTCTGCAGGGGATATTAGCTTTTGTTTAAAAATCTGGCGAGTTCATTCAATGCCTGACGATACACATTGCGTTTGAACTCAATCACCGAATCCAGAGACACCCAATAATTATTCCAGCGCCAGGCATCAAACTCAGGATGAGAACTCGCGCGCAAACAGACATCGCAATCCTTGCCTACCAGTCTGAGCAAAAACCATATCTGCTTCTGCCCTCTGTAACTGCCTCTCCATTCCCGCTTAACCCAGTGCGAAGGTACGTCATATCGCAACCAGCCTTTGGTGCGCCCAAGGATCATGACATGATCCGGGTGCAATCCTACTTCTTCATGCAACTCCCGATACATTGCCTGTTCGGGCGTCTCGCCGGCTTTTATCCCCCCTTGAGGAAATTGCCAGGAATGCTCTTTAATACGCTTGCCCCAAAACACATCATTGTGCGAATTACACAGAATAATGCCAACATTGGGGCGATAACCGTCCCGATCGATCATTTAAATCACCACTGCGAATATCATAAATTACCTCAATTCTTCCACATTTTTCCCCTTATATAAAGCATTAAAGCCGAACTGCTATCAACTTTATAATCAGTTATGAAGATTGAGCCATTTTGGGATAATTTCAAGCATGCAAGAATGCCGTATAATTCGCCCCATGGACACCCTGGAAAAACAGTATAAATCGCTTCCACTTGAAGAAAGACTTGAATTGGCACTAAGCAATGACCTGCCTGCAACTTATCGGCCGTTCATGGTAAGAGAGCAGTGGATGGTGGTGAAATGTTATTTTGCCCGACGTGCAGATTTAACCCAGGATGAAGTAAGTGCGCTGATAGAGGATCAGGACCACGTGATTCGGCTTTGCCTGGCAAAACGACAGGATCTTTCACCGCAAGTCGTAACGCGTTGCGTGAACGACCGTGACCCCAATGTGCGCTATTTTATTGCACGCAATCCGCTTATTTCAGAAGCACAAAAACAGCAGTTATTGCAGGACGAAGACCCGCTCGTGAGCCGAGCAGCAAAGAAAGGCCCCAGAGAAGCACAATACAGACAGAGAGCCGGCCAAACAACGCTGATCAAGTAACGGTTATCTCTAAAGCAGTAGGCGTTTTTCCGAGTGCAGATTAGAGTCTTTAATTCCTTCTACAAATTTAAGAAACTCCATCTTGTAACGCGACTCAAGGATTTTTGCTTTTTCACGCAAATCAGACCAGCGGGGCGAACCGGGACTTTTCTTGAACCCGAACACGATGATATTCCCCCGTCTTTCTGCAGGAAGACATAGCACCAGCCCATCAAAACTGGTTTCAATCCGTTTCAGGTAGACATCAAAATTCATCATGTCACTACCCCATAGATTCACGACCAAAATCCCGTTTTCAGTCAATCCTTCCGCACAACTATCATAAAAAGCTTGCGTGGTTAATGACTCCACCAGGCAGTTTTCGTCATAGCCATCGAGCATGATCACATCCGCAGAAGCCGGATGCGCAGGTACATATTCACTACCATCAGCAATTTCAAGTCTGAAACGATCATCTTCGGGAGGTACTGCAAAATGGGACTGGGCAACTGTAAACACTTGGGGATTAATCTCCACCACAGTGGATTTTACTGCAGGCATATAATGATGAATAAATTTGAGCAGCGAACCACCCCCTAGTCCAATCATCAAAACCTTTTCCGGCTCAGGCATAAATAGCAGGAATGCCATCATGCTTCGGGTATAGGCCAACTCCAGATCATTGGGCGCACGAATGCGCATGGCGCTGTGCACAGTATCACTTCCCATATGCAGTGAGCGCACACCCTCCTGCTCACTGACATCCACAACACTGCTATCGCGCACTGTTTTGTGGATGCGCCACTTTGCAAAGAAACCCATTAATTTTCCGTCAGGCAAAATGTTCTTTTTACCGCAAACTAGCCTGGTCATGCAAAAAATATTTATTTTTTCATATTTTCCCTTACGGCCGGCTGCAATGAATTTATCCAGTACAATAAATTTGCATTACGTTCCATGAAAGCACTAATCCCTGTAAAATAACCGATTTTCTGTTTCCGGAAGCCTGTCATGCGCGTATCGCAATTTTTCATCTCTACTTTAAAGGAAGCTCCATCCGAAGCTGAATTGACCAGCCACAAACTGATGCTCCGAGCAGGTTTGATACGGCGCCTGGGATCGGGGCTTTACACCTGGATGCCACTTGGACTGCGGATATTGCGTAAAGTAGAGGCCATTGTGCGCGAGGAAATGAACAGAAGCGGCAGCATAGAATTACTGATGCCGGCGGTTCAACCTGCAGAATTATGGCAGGAAACCGGACGCTGGGAAGTCTTTGGTCCCCAGATGCTGAAAATAAAAGATCGTCACGAACGTGACTTCTGCTTTGGTCCCACCCATGAAGAAGTCATCACCGATGTGGCGCGTAGAGAAATCAAGAGCTATCGACAGTTACCGGTTAATTTTTATCAGATTCAAACCAAATTTCGGGATGAAATTCGCCCCCGTTTTGGCGTAATGCGCGCCCGCGAATTCATGATGAAAGACGCCTATTCTTTTCATGCCAACTTTGAAAGCCTGGAACAAACATACCAGGTCATGTACGACACCTACAGCCGTATTTTTACGCGCCTGGGATTAAAATTCCGCGCAGTAGCGGCAGATACTGGTGCTATCGGCGGAACTGGCTCTCATGAGTTCCATGTTCTGGCGGATTCCGGCGAAGATGCTATCGCCTTCTGTCCAGACTCTCAATTCGCTGCCAATGTGGAATTAGCCGAAGCGCTGGCACCAGCAACCCCGCGTGTTGCACCTGCGCAAATCATGCAGAAAATCGCCACTCCGGATCAGCATACCATTGCTGAAGTCACATCATTTCTTAAAGTTTCACCGGATCAGACCGTTAAGACTCTTATTGTAGAAGGTGAACATGGCCTGGTTGCACTGCTACTTCGCGGTGACCATGAGCTAAACGAAGTAAAAGCAGGAAAATTACCACAGATTACCGCTTTTAAAGGATTTGCATCCGACGCACGGATTCGTGAAATCACACAATGCGGCGTTGGTTCATTAGGTCCTGTTGGCCTCAAGATACCAGTCATTGCTGACCGTGCTGTAGCCGTCATGAGTGATTTTGTGTGCGGTGCCAATGAAGATGGCTTCCACTTGACTGGGGTGAATTTCGGACGTGATCTGCCCGAAATTGAGACAGCAGATATTCGTAACGCTGTAGAAGGTGACCCAAGCCCGGATGGCCAAGGTAAATTAGAGATTTGTCGCGGAATTGAAGTGGGGCATATTTTCCAGCTCCGCACCAAATACGCCGAAGCGATGAATGCCACATTCCTGGATGAAACCGGCAAATCGCAAATCATGGAAATGGGGTGTTACGGCATAGGTGTATCACGCATTATAGGTGCTGCCATTGAGCAGGGAAATGACGAACGCGGCATTATTTTCCCACCTGCCATGGCGCCTTTTGAATTGGTCATTGTGCCAATTGGCATGAAAAAAAGTGAACTGGTCAAAGAAGAAATCGAAAAACTTTATACCATACTGCAAGCTGCAGGAATTGAAGTGCTCCTGGACAATCGGGATGAACGCCCAGGAGTGATGTTTGCTGACATGGAGCTCATTGGCATACCCCACCGCATAGTGATTGGAGAACGCGGTTTGAAGGAAAATCAGATTGAATATCAAGGCCGAAGTGATGCAGAAGCGCAAATTTTGCCTTTGCAAAATGCGCTAAATTTCATACAATCAAAACTATGTACAAAATAATTGCACTACTATTGCTGGCATTACCGTCTGCTGCACAAGCCGGTGCACAAGCCTATGAAAAGCTGGACAACAGCGCTAAATCCACTTTACGCAAAGCCGTCAGCGACACCACAAGCATGCGGCTTGCTTTTGCCACTGAAACAGATGCCCATACCTGGATAACAGAAATGTCCCAACGTATGCAAAAACGCATACCGGATGAATTCATGCGCGTGCTGTTTCTGAAGACATTACACTATGAAGCCACCCGAGCAGGACTGGACCCCCAGCTTGTTCTGGGATTGACACAGGTGGAAAGTGGCTTCAAGAAATACGCGATTTCCAGTGCCGGTGCACGTGGCTACATGCAGGTCATGCCATTCTGGTTAAAAGAAATTGGCAACACGGGTGACAACCTGTTCGACATGCGTACTAACTTACGCTTTGGATGTACCATTTTACGTTTTTATCTCAACCGCGAAAAAGGCGACTTGTTTCGCGCACTGGGACGCTATAACGGAAGCCTTGGGAAGGCTGAGTATCCTACTCTGGTAGTGGGTGCCTGGCGTAACCACTGGTCATTTCAGGCTCCTAGCAAAACAGCCCAAAACACTACCAATACGCCTGGCTGATGTCAGGAAAAATCAGGGAAAGTTAACAGTCGCAGATGTGCCAGCACGTAGCTGTTCAGTGACGGAAAATACCACCCCTACAGGGTAAACAGCATGCTCATCCTTGGTTTTTACTGGTTCCAGTCCCAGCAACTTTACTTTACCTGAAAAACGCTGATTACCCACTGAAACCGTTACACTTTGCCCCACTTTCAGCTTCTCGATCTGAGCACTGGATAATTTTGACTCTGCCAGCATTTCTCCTGATTTAGCCAATATAATTAGTGGTTGAGGCTGTATACCGGTTGCCACTGTCATCCCAGGCTCAACCTGCCGGGCAACTACAACGGCGTCATAGGGTGCCCGTACAGTCGCGTCATTCAAAAGCTTTCTGTTTTGAATCAAACGTGCGCGGGCCTCAGCAAGCATTGACTGCGCTTTTGCATATCGAAGCTTGGCCTGATCCAATTCTGTTGTAGATATCACAGTCCTGTTATACAATTCCTGGATGCGATCTCTGTCGCGTTTGGCCTCAGCAAATTCCTCATTCAACCTTGTCATGGCAGCCTGGCTTTCCGCTACCATGGATTGATATGTTGCACTATCCAGGGCCAGTAGTACCTGACCTTTTTTTACGTGATCACCTGCGTCCACATGAACCGATTGCACCACACCAGAAACAGGTGCAGAAATTTCTACCCGGTGTGACCACTGCAATACCGCAGGAATATCGGCCGCCCAGATCACTTCCGAAAACATTGTGCACAAGAGCATGCCAAGCCATTTTTTCATTCTATTGTCCATTTGTGCAGTTCATCATTGTTTAATCTCGTCCTGTGTAATCAGTGGTGCACCAAGCAAAGCTTCCAGACGCGCAAAAGCGAGCGCTAACTGATATTCATTTTTTCGGATACGCAATGTTGCCTCCACCGTTTCTGCCATAGAAGTGCCCAGGTTGGTTTTTAACTCAACTTCATATTGCCCACGACTTTTTTCAAGAACCAAATCGCGATACTCTGCTTGCTTTTTGGCTGCACTCCGTCCTGACCGCTGCAACTGTCCGATCTCTAGATAATTCTCCAGCAATGCTTGCGTTAAATCCATCTTCAGCTTTTGATTACCCGCCTGAAGTTTCTGAAACTGCGCTTGTTCACGGGCAATCCGTGCATCAACCCGATTGCCCTGAAAGAGTGGCAAGGTTAAAATAACGCCAGCACTTAAACTATCTCTGGTAGAGGCACTTCGGCTGTAATCGGCAGCTTGCACTTCCGCATCCAGTATCGGCCCTTTTTCAGCGCGCAAAAATTCCAGCCGTTTTTGTGAGGCAGCCAAAGATTCAATATTGGCTTTCAGCCGTGTATTGTTCAGCAACATGCTGGCTATAAGAGTTTCATATTCGGGAAGTACTCGCTGATTGCCTGGTAGAGCAGGATCTTCTATATCACCCGGCAGATTGCCCGGGCGGTTCAGCGCATTAGCCAATAGTGCACGGGTAATACGCTGTCGCTGTTCGCTGGCATTGCGCCGCAAAGACGTTTCCTGAAAGCGCGACTCCAGATCGGCCAGATCAACAGCTGAGATTTGCCCGACGGCCAGCCGATCTTTTGCCTGATCAAAAGTGACATACGCAACCGCCATGAACTCGTTGTCTGCGGCGAATTGCATATCGGCAATCAGCACATCAAAATAACGCGCCATAATATCAAGGGTGCGCTGATCATGCGTCCCTATCAACGCTGCTTCACGTGCATTGACTTCAGATTTCGCAGCCGATTCGGCCGCACTCGTCCGGCCAAAATCATACAGTGTTTTGCGAGCAGTCAGACGAAGGCTGTTATCGCTGATAAAATCATGGTTCCCTGACGTTGGTCTACCACTTCGCAAAATACCTTCAAGATAGACACTTGTATCCAGACGTGACGCCGCAATCCCTTGATCTGCTGAGGCAATTTCACGCTCTGCTTGCATCATCAACAAATCCGGATGGTCGGACTCAACCGTTGCAAGCGCTTCATTAAAAGTGAGTCTCTTATCTGGTTCTGCCGCTGTTGCCGAAGAAAAAACAAAGAAAAAACTGATTAAACCATACCCAACACGTGACTTCCAAAGCACATCTTTCATTGACCAACCTGTAGTTTGAATTTTGCAAATGTCATGGTTTTATAAGCACCTCCCACAACATAACTTCCGAATTGCAAAAATTCATTCGCATCTTTGGCTGCACCGGTGAACCGTTTCATCTCGTTGCCTTCCAGATCAAAAAAGACAAAAACTGGCGTGGCCCTTACTCTGTTTTCCACGGAAAATAATTTTTCCGTGGTTGCCTTTCCTTTAAAATCAACCATTGGGTTATCCCCTTTGGCATCAACTGTAAAAATCAGAAAGTTTTTACGGTAATATTCCTGCACTTCAGATTGATTCAGGATCGTCTGTTTCATGCGATGGCAAAAAGGACAGTCGTCCAGCTCGAACATGAGCAAAATCCCTTTTTTGCTCTCTTTTTTTGCTGTCACCAATTCATTGCGAAAGTCGCCGAGTTTAGAATCAAAAAAATACTGATCCACATCCCGAATTTCAGCGAAACTCGGTATAGCGATCATAAACAACATCAACCCTGCAATAAATTGCTTCATCCCCGTCTCCTGTTCACTCTAATCATTATTATTTTTTGTTCTTTGCTGCAATATAGCTTTCCACCGCTTTACGTGTCAATGCACCCACATTATGCGCCACCATTTTACCTTGAGGGTTAAATAGATAAGTTGTAGGCAACCCCTGAATTGAACCAATCTGTGCTGCAATTTTAGAATTCCCGAGCACTATGGGGTAAGTCACGAACAAGCTGTCTGCGAACTCGACCACATATTTCGGGCTCTGATAATCCATCGCAATGCCGATTACTTCCAAATCTTTCCCTTTATGCGCATCGTGCAGCGCTATCAGATCCGGAATCTCTTCAAGACAAGGTGGACACCAGGTGGCCCAAAAATTAACCAGCACCCATTTACCTTTGTAATCAGATAGATTATGGACTTTCCCCTTCGTATCGGTGACAGAAAATCCTTCAGCAAATGCAGGAAGGGAAATCAAGCTCAAACAAACCAGTAAATATGCAATGCGATGTTTCAACACAAAAAATACTCCTTAACTGTTCAAAAATTTTATATGCCGTGTGACCAAGGCTATAATTCGTTATTTAGTTCTGATTCAAGGTAAATAAATGGCTTACCGTATTGAGAAAGACTCGCTAGGCGAGTTTAAAGTTCCCCAGGATGCATGGTATGGCATTCAAACCGCGCGCGCAGTAGAAAATTTTCCCATTTCCGGCCGTGGTCCCGATCGTGATTTTATCCGAGCCCACGTCCAAATCAAATATGCAGCTGCTATTGCCAATTGCCAACCGGACTGGCTGGATGAATCCAGGCGTGATGCCATCATTTCTGCGTGCGAACGCATCTTAAATGGTGAGTTTCTGGAGCAGTTTGTTGTTGACCGCTTTCAAGCAGGTGCCGGCACCAGTCACAACATGAACAGCAATGAAGTGATTGCCAACATTGCCAACGTAGCACTGGGCGAAGAGCGTGGTAAATATTCGCCGATCAATCCAAACGATCACGTTAATATGGGGCAAAGCACCAACGACACCATCCCCACAGCAATTCGCCTTGCTGTTCTGGCCAAACTGCCAAGACTCACCCAGGCCGTAGAGCACATGGCAGCGGCGTTCGACGAGATTGCCCTGCGCGAGCAAGATACTGTCAAAAGTGGGCGCACACATTTGCAGGATGCTGTTCCCACCACCATAGGCCGGGAGTTCGCTGCCTATGCCTGGTCGCTCCGCCGCGCAAAGCAAAATATTGCGGACACCCGAAGTCAGTTATGTGACATTGGTTTGGGTGGATCTGCAGCAGGCACGGGTTTGAACACCTCCCCCCACTATCCGGAACAGGTAGCCGCAGAACTGGCCAAACTGACCAATGAACCTATTCAGGCTAGCAACCTGGCAGCACAAATGCAGTCTATGCTGGATTTACAGACTCTCTCAGCACAAATTCGCGGCCTTGCGCTGGAATTAACCCGCATCAGTAACGATTTGCGTTTGCTCGCCTCAGGTCCGCGCACCGGTCTGGGCGAAATCACACTACCCCCTGTTCAACCCGGTTCAAGCATCATGCCCGGGAAAGTCAATCCTGTCATGTTTGAAATGCTGAACCAGGTTTGCTATCAGGTATTAGGGCAAGATGCGGCCATTGCCTTTATGACCCAAGCCGGTCAACTGGAACTGAACGTAATGATGCCGGCGCTGGGTTCTGCGCTATTTGATGCGATGGACTGGTTGACCAACGCGATGAATGCCGCCACCGATAAAAACCTGAAGGGGCTCATTGTGAATCGTGACCGCTGCTTCACGTTCATCCATGACAGTGTGGGACTGGCGACATTGCTTAATCCGCAAATTGGTTATACAAAAGCCGCTGAGATCGCTAAAGAATCGGAAAAGAGTGGCAAGCCCGTTCGAGACATCGTAGCGGAACATAACCTGATGAGTCGCGAAGCATTTGATGCACTCGTACTGAAAGCGGCTCGTGATGGCAAGGTAGATTAAAGTCGCTTTGTGAGAAGGTTAACGCCTTCTCACCCCCATACGTTCTGATAATCGTGTTTACTTGCCCCATCCTCCTCGCCCTTATGCGCCCCTTCTTCATCATGGGATTCTGTGGCGTGAGAAAGATACAGAGCCTAGCCGATTAACGCGATACTACCCCCTAAATAAAGCGAATCCAGCGGCTGTATCAGCGCCATCATTAAGCGCCTCTTCAAAAAACGTTCAATCATCTTCACTTCGTACACGCCAAACATAATCCCCCCCTGTTCCGGTATAAAACCCCATGAACATAATTTAACAAAATCAAGAAACCAAAAAAGCCTGCCAACCAATTAATTATCTGGATGATTGCTATTCTTGATCAATTTGTTAGGTGATTTTTCTCTTTATTCAGATTATGTTTTACATTAGCAACATAAATGTTCTAAAATTCACAAGAAATAACCATTTCAAATGATAAATTAATAAAATGCCGCTAAAGCTAGCCGTACCCATTATCGGCCAAAACGCGAACTTAACCGTAGAAACGCGCCCCAAGCAAGTCCAGGATTGGCTTGACTCTCTGCTGCTTTCAAATTCTATCGAGGCTGCGCGTTCTATCCGCGATGGACTGGCGACAATTAACAGACAAAAAATTCCCGGAGACCAACGGCTTAAGCTGCTTGAAGAATATCGTTCCACAATTGACACCCTGTTTCCCTCTATTGAAATGCTGTTCTCAGGCGAGCCCTTGCCTTTACCTGAAAAGAGCCGCCAGGCAGCCAATCTTGCACGCGACTTGCTGGTTGAACTGGCTTATGGTTACAAGATTATTTTATTGGAACATGTAAACAGACGAATTACATTTGGTAGCAGCAAAAGCGTTTCTTTGATTATGGAACGCGCCATTTCAATGCTGGGAAGAATACTGGTTACCTGCTACCAAACTTATGCACCCACACCAGCAGGCATCTGGTCCGAGATTCATCAATTATTCCGTTATGCCGTTCAACAAAATATTCAAGACTTCCCAGTTCAGGATGAATCGGACACTCAGACCCGCAATATCAATCTGGTTTACAAGCAAGCGCTTTTGCTTGCCCTGGCAGATCCTTACCGGTTAATGCAAGGAGAAGTCAGTAAAACGGCAGACTATTTGGCACGGTTTGGAAATCAGGCGCATTTGCTGCCATTATCAGAAACTCCCAGCACAAACGGTTTATTCCTGGTTCGGTTAGACAGCGACAAACCCCCTCGTGCCATGGCACAAAATGTGACTATAACCGATGCCCGCACGGATATTTTCTTGAATGCACTGGGACTGGCACGCTTGCTGCATCAGCAAGTTGCGCAACTTGAAGCAGGAAAATCATGGGAAACCCTTAACTTGCCAGCGAACGCATCCAACCCTGCCTATCTGGATTTGATGCGGCGACTTATCCGGCATTGGGGCGTCACACCCAAACGCCATTTCAACCGTGTAAAGCAGGAAACCACACTGGAAATATGTTCAGGTATCCGAGCGATCCACCATTTTTTGAATGGAAATAATACTGCAGAGTATGGGAGCGACCTGCAATCAAAAGAAAGTGACATTACCGTAAAACTTTCAAGCTCGCTAATTGACCAAAGCAGCCAGCAAACTTTTAATTCAACCCATTGGACTGTCATTAACGAAAGTGCTGGCGGGCTTGCACTGAGCAAGGTCTCAAACGATTCAGTGCAAATCAGCGTGGGTGAAATTATTGGCCTTAAACCCGATAAAAATGCCGCGTGGAATATTGGTGTCGTGCGCTGGGTTCAAAGCGACAATCCACAACATTTGGAACTGGGTGTCCAAATGCTGGCACCAAATGCAACACCAGCTACTATAATTCCAACGATAAGAAATAAAGATGAAATTGAGCAGCAGGCACTTTTATTACCCGAGTTACCCATTATCAAGCAGCCTGTCTCATTATTAGTACCTCGTGGTTATTATCGCGACATGCGAGAATTTGAACTAAAATTAGGCGAGGAAACAAAGACAATCCGCGCAACCTCTCTAATCGAACAGACATGCTGTTATGAGATATTTCAATTTAGTTAGAATTACGGCAAGGATCGGTTGAAAACCTATGAAAACAAGCCACTCAAACAATCAGGAAAATCCCATCGGAATGATCGGTGCTTCTCCCGCCTTTCTTGAACATGTGCGCCTGCTGAGCAAAATATCTGCAAGTAAGGCTTCCATTGTCATATTCGGGGAAACCGGTAGCGGCAAAGAAATGGCAGCTCGCGCCATTCACCATCTGGGTAACAACAGTAACATCCCTTTCGTGTCTATGAATTGCGGTACGATTAGCGAAGAAAAACTGGCCAATTACCTTTTTGACAAACCCAAAAACGCTGCATTGTTTCTGGATGAAATCGAGGCGCTCTCAACAAAAGGCCAAATTTCTTTATTACGCTATTTGCAGGATCAACAATCTCCAGATCACCCGCAATCAGAAACCATTCGTATCATTGCTGCCACTAGCGCAGATCTCTTAAAGCTTGTCGAAGCCGGAACATTCCGTCCGGACTTACTCTTTCGCCTGCAAACCTTTTCAGTTGAAATTCCCCCCTTGCGAGAGCGTCATGGTGACGCAGAACTCCTGGCCAAGCACTTTATCAAACAATACAGTGCAAAATACGATAAGCCATCATTATCCCTGCACTCGGACACGTTACGGTATTTAAGCCGCCATAATTGGCCGGGCAATATCCGGGAACTTGCCAATTTCATTCATCGTGAATTCTTGATTGCTGACGGTCCAACCCTCCGCGCCGGCTTGCCTGCAAATCAAATGAATCGGCGTAAAGGTGAAGATCGCAGAGCTGGCGAAACCTACACCGGTCATGATTTTAATGAAGCCAAAGCCAAGGCAATTGAGAATTTCGAGAAAAGCTTCCTTTCCAGACTGCTTTCAGGGACGCACGGCAATGTCACTCTGGCCGCAAAAAAAGCAGGGAAAGAAAGAAGGGCGTTAGGCAAATTAATTAAAAAACATGGGATTGATAAGCGAAAATATGCCGATTCACCGCAACAAAGCACTTAACCGTCGCTAAATATTATTGTTGTTTCACCCCGTGTTCATCACTTTCGTCGAACAGGGACTTAAGCGACTTGTTCATTTCGACATCAATCCGGCTGGCTAATCCATGGATGAACGTATTCAAAGGACTATCCCCCCCAGTTTTTGTTGCTAATAAATGCGGGGCGCGAAACACAAACAACTGATAAACCTCGTACACCTTGATTTTTTCAGGATTTACCACCAGCGCCCAGCCATTCCCTGTGACACGCCGAACCCATTTTTCCTGCACTAAACGCTCAAGGACTTCTTCCAGTTCATCAAAACCCAGATGAACCTGCTGCCTTAACTGTCTTAAATCAAATGTCTCACCTTTCTCGTAGCCATGATAAAGCAGATTCAAAATGTGTAAAGCATCATACAACTGCCTGCCAGGAACCCGTTCATTTTTCCATGCTCCACCGCGCCAATATGAAAGGCTTGAAGCAATTACCGCCCCCAGCAACACCACCATCCAGGAAAAATATATCCACAATAAAAATATTGGAAAAATGGCAAATGCGCCATATACCAATTTGTAGGATCCAAAATGGCCAATATAGACTGCAAAAAATTTCTTCATCAATTCAAACGCGATACCGGCAATCACTGCGCCAGTAAGTGCATGTGACCAAGGTACAAAACGATTGGGTACAGTCACAAATAACAAAGTGATAGAGATGATAGTCAAAATGACCGGCATAATTTTAAGCAGTATGACTCCCACCTCCGGGACACCAGATACAAAACCCAATGAGAAACTGACAAGGTAAGATGTCAAGGAAAGACTACTACCCATCAATAGCGGCCCCAAAGTGAGCACTGCCCAATAAATCAGCACGCGATTCAATAAGGTTCGGTGCCTTATAACCCGCCATATCACATTCAATGCTTTTTCGATTGTCAACATCAGCATGATTGCCGTCACCCCTAAAGACGCTATACCCAAAGCGGTCAGCTTGTTAGCATTTTCAGAAAATTGCTGCATGTAGACAGTAATCACTTTACCCGCAGATTCAGGTACCAAATTGCTCA
>JAYVLG010000095.1:0-4097 GCA_043759595.1 Sulfurirhabdus sp.
ATGAAGGCGTTCTCTGCTCGCGCAGAGATTTTTACAACGGAGGTTGAAATGTGAAACCTAAAATTTATCTTGACGGGGAAGTCCTTATGGACGGGTTAGAAGAGCCTACGCTACACGCTCAACGAACCGCCGCACGAAATGAAAAAACTATAACACAGCAACTGACCCCAAGCTACCTCACCGCTGAACAACTGCGTGACCGGCTTGCACCACGCCACACACTTTGATGAAGCTACGTTGCCACCGCACTGCAAAAAAGAACTGACAGCGTGGCGCAAACGGATGAGGCAGTATCATCAAAGAACTAAACTTCAAAAACCAGCTGAACCTACACACAAAAAATTAACTTTAGATGAACTGGTTTTGCTCACCCCTAACGTAAAGGTAAGGGGCTGACGCGCTTCTGCGGCAGTCCCACTTCACCGCCGGGTTGGGCGGCAATTAACAACGGAGAAATAAATTGAAAATAAAAACATGGGTTGAAGTGACGAAAGAAATTGATGTAACAATAGACCTTGATGATGTAATGGCAGAATTTTCTTCTCTTGGTACACCGGAGAACAAACACGAAGTAATGCAGTTATTAAGCATGTGCATCGGCGCGATAGACAAAGTTCCTGATTCATTGATAGCTGAACTCGGAGAAAATTCCCGTGAAATTGTTGTAGCCGCAATGCAGAAACAAGCTGCACGGTATATGACGCCCAACGTAAAGTTGAGGGGCTCGCCCGCTTCTGGGCGAGTCCCGCTCGAACGCCGGGTTGGGCGAACATATTAAAAGTGCTCACACGTGCCAAAGAACACAACATCATTCTGAAGAAATACAAAAGGCTTCATAGGAGATTCAATATATTCCATGATAGTTAAAGCATAGATATTTGTACCGCTACCTGCACCTTCATCAAGGCGCATAGTTGTAACAACCTTATATGAATTATCCTTGGAACCGGAATCAATTACTTGTGGCCGTGTACCGTATGCATTCTTGATGGTACCTACAATATATCCAGTGCTCCTTTCAACTGTAAATTGCTTTCCAATATAGCCCTGCTTTTCATAATACTTTAGGGTTGAGTTTGGCGCATCTTCAGCAGTTGAAATACGCTTGATTGTGCACTTATAGTCTGAATTTGCTTCTGCTGAACCTGAAACAAATAATAATAATGCAATCAAAAAACTAATATTTTTCATGAATATCCTCATGGTTTTGCCCAACGTAAAGTTGAGGGGCGCCGCGCTTTTCGGCGTCCCTCTTGAATGCAGGGTTAGGTTGTATTTCAGCATACTTTTCAACCGTATCATTTACCCGACGGAGGTGTTCTCTGATACCGAGGGCCAGTTCTTTATATTCCGACGCATATTGTTCCTTACCTTCAGGTACTTTGTCGAATATATCTTCACGAGCGAAGCTCGGATGCAAGTGTCGATACGTTGCAACGCGGCGGATATATTTTTCAGAATCCGTAGGGTCAATTAACAACAAGCCAGATTGATAGGCTGAGTACCACCAAGCCTCAGTGAGTCTTGAGTAAAAAGCCAGCGACTGGTCTATGTCATTTTCAAGGAAAATTCTGACAGGGTCAGGTTTTCCTCTAGCAAGTGAATTTAAATTTGCAACAGCTATTGCTCCCTTTGGAGCAGCGTCAATTAGAGAAAAAGAGCCAAGTCCGTTGAAGAAGCCAAATACCGTGCCCCCAGCGAAACCAACCGTCAAAACCAGAAAATAAATTATAAGAGGCTTAAATATTTTTCTCATACGACCTAACGTAAAGTTGAGGGGCTCGCCCGCTTCTGGGCGAGTCCCGCTCGAACGCCGGGTTAGGCATGCTCCTCTTGAAATGGAAGGATGGCAGCTTCAAGAGCTTGAGCAAGAATATACTCCAGAGCTTTGCGATTGATTGGATTGTCTTCTTCTCTAATGCCATTCGATTGGACAATACACTCCCACTTACCATTAACTATAACTCCTCGCATGTGGCTTTCGCTATCGGGAAGAGGTGCCATATAGAATTCTTTTCTCTCGGTTGGACGGAATAACCAGTTGGCGACAACTGGTACTTCAAAGCCAACGCGATTGGAAATAATTTTTGGAGCGGAGATGTTCACTGTAAAGAGATATACTCTGTCGGCGTAACCCGTTGGTCTCGATAGGTGAATTTTCATAATAGCTCCGATATTCATGGGTAGGTTAACGTTAAAATTGCGGGATAAACTAGACTAAAAATTATTTGCGATAATACTCCGGTTCTGCAGCAGCTTTACAAGCTAAAAGGTCAGGGAGGATTTTTTTTGTATAGGGCAACTTATTCGGATTTTCCGTAGTATTTAATTCTGCAATTTCATTAGCATTCAATTTGCTGGCTACAGCGTTCCATTGGCATGAGCAAAACGAAATTGCTTTGTCTGGGTTGTCTTGGCTCCTTGCGACACACTTGCCTAAGAATTCATCTTTTAACTGGGTCGTGGATTTGATTTCGGAATCTGCGTTTGAATGAGCAACCCCATGACACTTAGCCTTTATTATGTCAAGTGCCTCTTGTCTGACGAGTTCATCCTGGCCTGCACTTATTCTGCATTCCTCACCTTTCTTGGCGAGGTCATCACACCATTCGCTTATTTCCTTTTCTCGCTGTTTCTCCCATTTTGCCACTTCTATGTTAACGCAATTTTCTGATATTTTTGGCTGCTGGGCAATTGCAGAGGAAATTACAGCGAAGGGTGCTGGATTAACCGATGCAACTTTTTTGTCGGGCAAAATATATGCGACCATTCCAAAACCGATGACGACTAAGGTAATAAGCTGTGGCCCATAGGTCCAGAAGAAGCGTTTTTTAATCATGTCGAAAAATCCGGAGCCGAAATACATCGTCGGAGCAGCATAATTTCTAAGCCAAACTGCGACCGTCCAAGCAAATGGGGACAAGACCGCAAAGGCGACTATCGCAATGACCGCCCTGTAGCCAGAAGATGAATCACCTAGATTGAAATAATGCGCGGCAATTTTTCCTAGAACGCCAATGCCAAGAAGAGCAGCAAGCCAATACATGATTGGCAGTGATCCAATAAATGAACGCGAAGCTTTGGGCGCTTCATCATCTATTTTTGCCTGCGGAACGGTAAGCATTTCGCCGCAGTGTCGGCACTTGATTGCGTCATCTTGAATTTGCTCGCTACAGAATGGACATTTCTTCATGTTTCTACTCCCTTGTGTTAAATACATTAATGTTGAATTATGGGCTGCATTTTAGTGAGTAAGAAAGAGAGAATAGGCGATCAATCTCCACTTCTATTTGATATAACAAGTCTTACCCTGCCTATCTCAGCTTGATGATTCATATGGCCTAACGTGAATTACCTGCTGATGGCCTTAGTAATGTCGATGAGTTTTTTACCATTATGCTTGGAAAGATCGTATATCTCCTTCACGAGGCCGTTGATCTCATTAACTGCTTCAAGTCGTTGAACGCGAGTAAGGTTGCCCTTAAGCTTGTTGAGCCTATTAGTGATACTTCGTTTCTTGCCGAGAAGGCTGTAGTCGCTGACACTCCAGTAGACCTCCCAATAATCGTACTGTTTGAATTTCCTCGCGATGTCTGCAATGGTTGAGCCGTTCTTCAAAAGCCCATTCATTTTTTCAAGGTCTGCTTTCGGGATTGCCATATGTCCTCCTGGTTGGTGGTAATGCCTAACTGGAAATGGGCAACAACGCCCTGATGGAACAATGTCGTCTATATCGGTCAGCATTGTCAAGCGAAAATTTAAAATTCATATTTATCATTTAATTACAGAAACATTGAATTCCGCATTATTTATAGAGCGACCTAAAATTTCGCGGTTGCAACTTAAAGTAACTTCTTAAGAATACTCCAATTTTCTCGAAGAAGAATAACCAAACATCCAATGTCGCCTATTTCGGCAATCGATTGCATGATAAAACATAAAATATATATTTTTCATAAAGTTAATAAAAAATAATACTGGACATTCCTTATAGTACAACATAAAATTTTACGGATGGAACATTCAGTCGTTTCTCAAACTTCTCCCAAGCTGCTCGACCGGATGCGCGCAGAGATTCGTGTGCGCCACTATAGCAT
>JAYVLG010000096.1:0-55572 GCA_043759595.1 Sulfurirhabdus sp.
ACGCTATACCCAAAGCGGTCAGCTTGTTAGCATTTTCAGAAAATTGCTGCATGTAGACAGTAATCACTTTACCCGCAGATTCAGGTACCAAATTGCTCAGAATAAAAACTTTAAGCTGAGTGCTTAATTCAGAAAACACCGGAAATGCAGAAATCATTGTCAAAGTGATTGTGATCAGCGGAACCAAAGAAAGCAATGTCGTAAATGTCAGACTTGAAGCCATCTGAAGGCACTTGTCTTCATTGAATCGCCTGGCAATAAAACGCAAAAAACTGATGAAATAAAACACTCTGCTCATGATAATTTCCTGTTCGAATGGGGATATTCTGCCTTAATTCACGACTGCTAAGCTATAATTAACAATTTTCCACCCCAAAAAACATGAAAGAAATCCTTGTCCTCTATTACAGCCAGCATGGATCGGTTCGCGAAATGGCACGAATCGTCGCTCACGGCATCGAACAAACCTCTGGCATAAAAGCACGCATTCGAACCGTACCCAAAATTTCAACGGTATGCGAGGCTGTGGAACCTGCAATACCTGATCAAGGTGCGCCTTATGCTGAGCTTAGGGATTTAGAAGAGTGCATAGGTGTTGCCTTAGGCAGTCCCACCCGTTTTGGCAATATGGCAGCGCCCATGAAATACTTTTGGGATGGCACCAGCTCGCTCTGGTTAAAGGGTGCACTGGCTGGCAAAGCCGCAGCAACATTCACGTCATCTGCCAGCATGCATGGCGGCCAGGAGACAACCCTCATCAGCATGATGCTGCCTTTACTGCATCATGGCATGATTATGGTTGGCATACCTTACTCTGAACCTGAATTGAATAACACACTGAGTGGCGGCACCCCCTATGGCGCAAGCCATGTGGCAGGCGGTACGGGCGAAAAACCCATCACAGAAGACGAACGCAAACTTTGCCTTGCCTTAGGCAGGCGACTGGCTGAAACGGCCCTGAAATTGGCATCATGACGCACGGTAAAGCTGCGCGACGCTTTATCCGCGCCCAACATTATGGTGTACTGTCTACTATTTCAAAAAAGCTGGACGGCTATCCTTTTGGGTCAATTGTCCCTTACGTATTGGACCACGAAGCCAGGCCGATCATACTGATCAGCACGTTGGCAGAACATACCAAAAATATGGATTCAGATCATCGCGCCAGTTTGCTGATACACGAGCCATCAAGTGACGTTCAAGCAAGTGCACGACTCACGCTGGTAGGAAATGCATCTCGTTTGTCTGATCAAATGGCAGTTAAACCTCGCTATCTGCGTTATTTTCCGCAAGCAGCAACGTATTTTGACACTCATGATTTTTTCTTTTATCGAATGGATCCAATCAATATTCGATTTATTGCAGGTATTGGGAACATACATTGGATTCAAGCTGCCAACTACCAAGCCCCTCAAAACCGCCTGGCTGAACATGAGACGGATATTATTACCCATATGAACCAGGACCATGCTGACAACCTGCGTCAGTATTGCCTGAGCTACCATTCCGTTGAGGCACTGGATGTTGCCATGCTTGGCATAGATTACGACGGATTTGATGTCCTCGCGGATGAGCAAATACTGAGATTTGAATTTGACGAGCCTGTTTCAGATGCTGCAGAAGCGCGCAAAGCACTCGTCGCCATGGCACAGAAATCGAGATTATGAATAGAATAAATACACTGCATTACGCCTCCATCACCAGCCTGATCGGACTCATTTTTTTGTGTGTGGCTTGGGAAGGCTGGCTTGCGCCATTGCGTCCCAATGGCTCTTTACTCATATTCAAGGTTCTTCCGCTCATGTTTCCCTTATTCGGCATCCTTCGTGGCAAGATCTACACTTACCAATGGTCATCCATGCTGATCTTGATGTATTTTACGGAAGGTGCTGTAAGAGCCTGGTCTGATAAAGGACTATCGCAATCTCTCGCATTTGTCGAAGTTGCCTTATCGGTGATTTTTTTCTTCAGCAGTATTTATTATGTACGGTACTATTCAAGGGCAAACAAAGCGGAGTAACGCCCTACCCTTTTTTACGTTCAAGCATAATCCCTATCGCTTCAATAAGACCACCCAGCATCAACAACCCCCACCCCAACCAGGGTGGCTCATTGGTGGCAAAAAACATCAGCACACCGCCCAGTATAACCAGGAACACAGAAATTGAACGCCTGAGAACCATGATTTTCTCCTATGCTGCACTCAATATCAGCATAGGAGAAAATTCCAACAATGTGAAGGCTACCTGCAACCTACAAGGCACTAACCAATATTTATCAGACTTGCGGGTGTGCCCTTTCCAGCTTGCTATGCAACTTGTTCAACGCATGAATATACGCTTTTGCAGAAGCCACGACGATATCCGTGTCTGCGCCTTGCCCGTTCACGATTCTACCGCCTTTTGACAGACGCACCGTTACTTCACCCTGCGCATCCGTGCCACTGGTAATATTGTTAACGGAATAAAGCTGCAATTCTGCGCCGCTGTTAATAATTTGTTCGATTGACTTGAACGTTGCATCTACCGGACCACCGCCATCAGCATGAGCCTGCTTTTCCTTACCATTTTCCGCGAGAACAATATTCGCATGGGGTGTTTCACCCGTTTCAGAACATACTTTGAGAGAAACCAGTTTAAAATGCTCATCTTCATTGGCTGTTTCGTCGCTTACCAATGCATGTAAATCCTCGTCGAAAATATCATGCTTCTTGTCTGCAAGTTCCTTGAAACGAGCGAAGGCAGCATTCAAAGCATCCTCAGATTCCAGCTGAACACCCAATTCCACCAAGCGGCTTCGAAATGCATTACGGCCAGAATGTTTTCCAAGCACCATTTTATTGGCGCTCCAGCCTACATCCTCAGCTCGCATGATTTCGTAAGTTTCACGGTTTTTCAACACACCATCCTGGTGAATGCCGGATTCGTGTGCAAATGCATTGGCACCGACAATGGCTTTATTAGGCTGCACCGCAAACCCTGTAACACTTGAAACCAGACGGCTGGCAGGCAATATTTGTGTTGCATCAATACCGGTTTCACATTTGAAGATATCCTGCCGGGTACGTACTGCCATCACAATTTCTTCAAGAGACGCATTGCCTGCTCTTTCGCCCAGACCATTAATAGTGCATTCCACTTGCCTGGCACCATTCATTACTGCAGAAAGCGAATTGGCAACAGCCAAGCCCAAATCATTATGACAATGTACCGAGAAAATGACTTTGTCTGAATTGGGAATACGTTCACGCAAATTGCGTATCAAGGCTCCGAACTGTTCCGGCATGTTATAGCCAACTGTATCGGGAATATTCAGTGTAGTAGCACCAGCAGCAATAACCGCCTCCAATACACGACAGAGGAAATCCAGTTCAGAGCGCCCTGCATCTTCCGGTGAAAACTCTACATTATCGGTATATTTACGCGCCCATTTCACTGCATTTACGGCTTGTTCTATCACTTGTTCCGGTGACATACGCAATTTTTTCTCCATATGAATAGGAGAAGTGGCAATAAAAGTATGTATACGTCCAGAGTTAGCGCCCTTCAGCGCTTCACCCGCACGGTCAATATCCCTTTCCAGCGCACGCGCCAAGCCGCAAACAGTACTGTCTTTAACTGTATCGGCTACCGCTTTGACTGACTCAAAATCCCCGTTACTTGCTGCTGGAAACCCTGCTTCAATGACATCAACACGCATGCGTTCCAATTGCTTGGCAATCCGCACTTTTTCCTCCCGCGTCATTGAGGCGCCAGGACTCTGCTCGCCATCACGCAAGGTGGTATCGAATATGATCAATTTATCTTTCATGTGAATCTCCGTACTGGAATCGCTGGAATATTGACAAGTTTTTGTATTTCCGCGATGTTATAGCATATCAGAAATCAGGATATTCCTGATTCCACAAATACAACTCAATTTTAGGGGGGTAGGTAATTAGCGCGCGGGGCGCAGCAGCAGACCGCCCAACAGATGGTTGGGCAGGGTGGTAACAAGAAATAAATTACATTGGGTATTCATGATTAGAAATATAAACGGTTTTTTTTCTTTGTGCAAGCCCATACAGCTACATTCATAAATCGCTATATTTGCTCGTCATCTTGTTCAAGCGATTTCTGCTGTAATTTTTCCGCGCGGGTTTTTCTAAAATTCCACACCCACATGACATAGGCAGATAGCGCATACAATACAAACATACCAAACAGCACTTCAGGAGGGCTGTACGAAATCAGAATAAAAGCAAATACAATCAGCAGCACCGCAACAAAAGGGACGCTTTTGCGCAAGTTGATATCCTTGCCACTGTAATATCGCAAGTTACTGACCATATTCAAACCGGCAAAAACCGTAACGCTCCACGCCAGCCAGGAAACTTCCGGACCCTGATACCCATATTCATTGAGCACCCATACCATACCAGCAATCAAAGCTGCGGCTGCGGGACTGGGCAACCCCTGAAAGAAACGTTTATCAGCCACTTCCAGTTGAGTATTGAAACGCGCCAAGCGAAGTGCGGCGCAGGCGCAGTAAACAAAAGCGGCAATCCACCCCAGCTTTCCCATTCCTTTCAGCGCCCACACATACACCACCAGCGCCGGTGCAACACCAAACGACACCATATCCGAAAGGCTGTCATACTCGGCACCAAAAGCGCTTTGTGTATGCGTCATTCTGGCCACACGACCATCCAGCCCATCCAGCACCATTGCGATCAGAATTGCAACAGCTGACAGTTCAAAACGACCATTCATAGCCTGAACAATCGCGAAAAAGCCCGCGAATAAGGCCCCGGTAGTAAATAAATTGGGCAACAAGTAGATACCACGTCTGCGCAATCTGGCATCAAGTATAGGTTGTCGATTTCTGGAATCTCGCATTTTTCTCTGATTCAATATTTAACTAAATAATTATCATTTCTGAATTATTACCGCGGTACGCTTGTTTCCTGGTCCAGTATAACATTGACAAGTTCATCTGGATTATTCGGTGCATTTTTGTAAGTGCGTATGCGATGAATAAACCTTCAACGAGCAGCACTGGTTACAGCCATACCTGATTCATTTGGCCTTTTGCCATAGAAAAGAGGCACAGACATGCATGGCAGATAAGTGCCTCGCATCCCTGTGCCTCCAACATACTACAAGCGATATTTAGTTCTTGCTGCTATCAACCAGTTTGTTTTTCTTGATCCATGGCATCATTCCGCGCAGCTTATCACCAACCACTTCAATTGGATGTTCTGCATTCAGACGACGACGTGCATTCAATGTCGCGGCACCTGCTTTGTTTTCCAGAATAAAGCTCTTTGCGTATTCACCATTCTGAATGTTTGCGAGTGCTTCTTTCATCGCCTTACGTGCTTCGTCACCGATCACTTTTGGACCAGTCACGTATTCACCATACTCTGCGTTGTTGGAAATTGAGTAGTTCATGTTGGCTATACCACCTTCGTACATCAGGTCAACAATCAGTTTCAATTCGTGCAGACATTCAAAGTAAGCCATTTCTGGTGCATAACCAGCATCAGTCAGGGTTTCAAAACCAGCTTTAACCAGTTCAACACAACCGCCACACAACACAGCCTGTTCTCCGAACAAGTCGGTTTCTGTTTCTTCACGGAAGGAAGTTTCAATCACGCCACCTTTTGTGCCGCCGTTTGCAGCTGCATAGGAAAGGGCCATTTCTTTCGCTTTTTTGGACACGTCCTGATGCACAGCAATCAACGATGGCACACCGCCACCCTGAGTATAGGTAGAACGAACCAGATGTCCCGGGCCCTTTGGAGCAACCATGATCACGTCGATGTCCGCACGTGGTACGATCTGACCATAATGCACATTAAAGCCATGCGCAAAAGCCAATGCAGCACCTTTCTTCAAGTTGGGTGCAATCTCATCGCGGTATACATCAGCTTGTTGTTCATCCGGCACCAGCATCATTACAACATCGGCACCTTTCACAGCATCAGCAACTTCTTTCACAACCAGACCGGCTTTTTTGGCTTTATCCCAGGATGCGCCACCCTTGCGTAGACCAACGGTTACTTTCACACCGGAGTCTTTCAGGTTGTTCGCATGGGCATGACCCTGTGAACCGTATCCAATGATAGCAACTTTCTTGCCCTTGATCAGGGATAGGTTCGCGTCCTTATCGTAATAAACTTTCATGATTTTCCTTTCACTTTCATTAAATTAAAATTTTTGCCACTGAGTTTAAGGGGGTTAACCCTCTCATTTGATACCTGTTTTGGTCACAGTACTAAAAAAGTCTGCTGCGCTAACCCTCAAATGCCGGGTATGCACTGCAACCAGGATTACATCAAATCTTCAAGACCCGTTCGCCACGACCAATCCCTGATGCACCGGTGCGTACCGTCTCAAGAATAGCGCTATGATCCAGCGCTTGCAGAAACGCATCAAGCTTGGAGCCTGGACCAGTCAGCTCAATGGTATAAGTCTTTTCGGTCACATCGATGATACGTCCACGAAAAATGTCGGCCATGCGCTTCATTTCCTCACGATCTTTACCGGCAGCCTTTACTTTTACCAGCATCAATTCCCGCTCAATATAGTCGCCGTCATTCAGATCCAGTACCTTGATCACATCTACGAGCTTGTTCAATTGCTTGATAATCTGCTCAATAACCTCATCTGAGCCGCTGGTTACAATTGTCATGCGAGACATGGTGAGATCTTCAGTAGGGGCCACCGTCAAGGATTCAATATTATAAGCTCGGGCGGAAAAAAGCCCTGCCACTCGGGAAAGCGCTCCAGCTTCGTTTTCTATTAACAGAGATATGATATGTCGCATTTTTCAACCAAAATTTTAGGACACTGCAAAATATCAGTGCCCCCTAAAACTGAAAACAATCTTAAATTTTACCGCAGATAAATCAAATCAATTCGTAATCAAACAAGAATCATCTCACTTAACCCTTTACCACCTGGGATCATAGGGTAAACATTCTCTGTCTGGTCAGTGCGGAAATCCAGAAATACAAAACGCTCTTTCATTTTCTTGCTGAACGCTTCTTTCAATGCACCTTCTACATCTCCCGGCTCATCAATTCTCATGCCAACATGACCATAACTTTCCGAAAGCTTAACGAAATCAGGTAAGGCATCGACATAAGACTCTGCATAACGGTTACCGTAGAAAAATTGCTGCCATTGACGCACCATGCCCAGATAGCGATTGTTCAGCATAATCACCTTAATCGGCAAATTATACTGCTTGCATGTTGATAATTCCTGAATATTCATCTGAATACTGCCTTCACCTGTTATACAGGCTACTGCCGCGTCAGGATGCGCAAATTGCGCGCCCATTGCAGCTGGCAGACCAAAGCCCATCGTCCCCAAACCACCTGAATTAATCCAGCGGCGCGGCTTATCAAACTTATAAAACTGTGCTGCCCACATTTGGTGCTGACCTACGTCAGAAGTCACAAAAGCATCACCTTTTGTCACTTCCCACAGCTTTTCCACCACATACTGAGGTTTAATGATTTTGCTCTGGCGATCATATTTCAGGCAATCAATTGAGCGCCACAATTCGATTTGTGCCCACCATGTCTTGAGTGCTGCCTGATCTGCTTTTTCTTTACTCGCTTTGAGTATTTTAAGCATATCGTTCAATACATCCGTCACATTGCCAACAATTGGCACATCAACTCTTACACGCTTTGAAATTGAAGCGGGATCTATATCAATATGGATGATCTTGCGATCTTCCTGATAAAAGTGATCAGGGTTTCCGATAACACGGTCGTCAAAACGCGCACCAACTGCCAGCAGCACATCACAGTGCTGCATGGCCATATTGGCTTCGTACGTACCGTGCATACCAGGCATGCCAACTGACAAAGGATCCGTCGCAGGATATCCGCCCAACCCCATCAAGGTGTTAGTACATGGGAACCCCAGCATCCGTACGAGCTCTATCAATTGCTTGTCAGCATTACTCAGGACTACACCACCACCGGCATAAACCATGGGTCGCTTGGCATCCAGAAGCAACTGAATTGCTTTTTTGGTCTGCCCGGGATGCCCCTTGGTGACGGGGTTATATGAACGCATTGTGACGCTTTGAGGATACACGAATTCAGTTTTTTGCTGAGTCAGATCCTTAGGAATATCAACCAGAACCGGTCCGGGGCGACCACTAGCCGCAATATAAAATGCTTTCTTGATGGTTTCAGCCAGCAAAGCAACGTCTTTTACCAAAAAGTTGTGCTTGACGCAGGGGCGGGTAATCCCAACTGTATCTACTTCCTGAAAAGCATCCAAGCCTATGGCTGGCGTTGGTACCTGCCCGCTAATAATCACCATGGGGATGGAATCCATATAGGCGGTTGCAATACCCGTTACTGCATTTGTCGCACCAGGACCGGATGTAACCAGTGCCACGCCTACCTTGCCAGTTGCTCGCGCATAACCATCCGCAGCATGAATGGCAGCCTGTTCATGGCGCACTAAAACATGCTTGAATTTGTCCTGTTTGAAAATTTCATCATAAATATTCAGAACTGCGCCACCGGGGTATCCAAAAAGGAAATCAACCCCTTCTTCCTGCAAACAGCGTATTGTAATTTCCGCGCCCGTTAATTCCATAAAATCGCCTTAAATGCTTACTTACCACAAAATAACATTAAACAGTAACGGTTCGCGCAACATTGGTCAAGAGGAAGCTATTTTATCAGACACTTAGATGTGGCCTGAAAAGCCGTCCAGATAAGCCCTCGCCTTGTTTACCAACTCCGCTGGCAACCCGTTTTTTTCTGCCACAATTAATCCGAGTGACTGCCCCGCCTTACCCACTTCAAGCTCGTAGGTCGGGCTAAGGGTTTCAAAATCAAAACGCATGGATGCATTGCTCAAATACGCATGCTGATCGGCAAACCCTTTCAACGGTGAGAGATGCGTCGTGACAATGCCATGCACTTTACGAGCAGCCAACTCATCCAGCACTGCCATTGCCAGTGCCGCCCCTTCTTCAGGGTCTGTACCTGTACCCAGCTCATCCATTAAAACCAGTGTTTTATCATTTGCTTCAACCAGCAAACGTTTCAATACTTCAACATGCCCCGCAAATGTCGAAAGATGATGGTACAAACTTTGTTTATCGCCAACATCCACAATGATACGATCAAAATCACCGATTACGCATTCCCCTTCACTTGGGAGATGTAAACCGCAATGAGCCATAGTCACCAGCAAACCCACTGTTTTCAGCACCACCGTCTTTCCGCCGGTATTAGGCCCGGTAATGACCATCATTGGCTGCTTGTCATTCAGCGCAATATTCAGGGATTTAATCTGCTGAATATTCTTTTCAACAAACTGCAGCAGCAACTGGGGATGATAAGCCCGCTTCAATTCAACTCTGGGTTCATCAACCAATTCTGGCGGAGCTGCATTCATGGCTGCACTGAGATGCCCTGCTGCCAAAGCTAGATCAATCCAGGTTATCGCATCAATAAGCCTGGCAAAATCGCCCAGATAATTACGCACTACATCCGTTGTTGCTCGAAGCACCACCTGATTCTGCGCTTCAATCTGCCCGTTTAATACCTCAAGCCGATTGTTTAGCCCCACTGCTTCCATCGGTTCTATCAGCGCATCTCTGCCGCCTCCGACTGAACCACGGCGCACACCTTTAACTTTGTCAGCAAAATTATTACGTATGGCCAGCACACCTCTGACTCCGTGCCAGGTGACCTTGCTGTTTTCTTCAAACACACCGGCAACATCCGGTTGCAGCATACGGGTTTTTAGAAGGGCATCAACTTGCTGCCTCAACACATGGTATTGCTGATGCAATTCATATAGCTCAGGCGAAGCATCTTCTTTCAGCCGGCCTGCGGGTGAAATCGTTTTATCGAGAACTTCCACCAGGCTGGCTGGCGCCTTCAAATCTGAAACAGCCCGATACAACTTTGGATAATTTGCTACAAATTCGCGAAGGGCTAACCCGGTCTGCATCACCTGCCGCAAATTTGACAACGCATTAGGTGATATCGCTGCGCCGGCTTGTTCAGCTTGCCGTAATGCGGCCCTTACATCGGGTACAGTAGCGAACTTCGGGACAACGAATGCATCAATCGCTTCACGTGCGGCTGTTACCGCTGCCTGCATTTCCCGGGCAACTGATATTGACGGAGCAGGCTCAAGATTTCTCGCCGCATCTGCACCATAAGGTGAAAATGTCAGCCGTTCCAGTAAACGTCGGACTCCACCAAACTCCAGCGCATTTAGGTCGCTTTCCATGAATACAAGTCAAATCAAAAAGTTCCATAATATCAAACTAGAGATATACCCATCAAAATTTTTTTCATCCCTAAAATTTGGTATCATGTGTCCCGACGCTATTTAGACAAGTTCAGACGCATTCATCAATGCAATTTTCAGGAAGCATCTAAACTGGCAACTTATCAGGAATTATCAGACTTTCTCTCTCAAGTAGAGCGCCGTGCTTTTAAGCAAGCGGCATTTGCTGTGCGTGATGACCATGCTGCTTTGGATATAGTGCAAGATGCAATGCTCAAATTATCTGAAAAATATGCCGGCCGACCTACAGAAGAATTTCCCATGTTGTTTCAGCGCATATTACAAAACACGATTCGTGATTATTATCGTCGCCAAAAAGTACGCTCTCTCTGGACCACTTTATTTTCATCCCTATCACCTGATCAGGATAGAGATGACAACGACCCGTTGGAAACACTTGAAGCTTATGATGATGGATCGATCAAACATGACACGCCCGCAGACAATTTGGAACGAGCCCAACTTCTTGCTTTAATTGAAGAAGCTTTAAAAAGTTTACCAGCACGTCAACGGGAAGCATTCCTGTTGCGTTATTGGGAGGAACTGGATGTCGCAGAAACTGCTACCGCAATGGGCTGCTCAGAAGGTAGCGTCAAGACCCATTGCTCTCGCGCTACGCATGCATTAGCAGTAATCCTGAAGTCTAAAGGAATAAAATTATGAATGAACATGATCTTGCAAAAAAAATTGCCAGACAATTGAACTATGGCACCACCAATCTGGATGAAAAAATAGCTAAGCAGCTAAAAGCGTCGCGTATGGCTGCACTGGATAAATACAGCGCGCATCAAACAGCATGGAGTCTTGCGGGGGCATCCCATACCTTACTTAGTCAGGGGAAAAATTGGCTCTCACATCATCGCCTTTTAATACCAGTTACAGTGTTGGTTTTAGGTTTGGCCTCCATCACATATTGGCAAGACACTCAACTGGATAACGACAACGGAGAGATTGACGCCAGTTTACTGGCAGATGACTTACCTATTCATGTTTACGTAGATAACCATATGGACACATGGGTAAAATCATCCGCAGAGCAATAACATTCTGGCTCTTCCTCATTTTTACTTGCGCGGCAGTTGCTACAACGCCAAACACAAAAGCAATCAAGTGGAATGACTTAAGCTCGGCACAGAAGCGCGTATTGGCTCCCGTCGCACAAGACTGGGACAGAATGCCCTCTGTCCAGCGCCAACGGTTGGTGGGAGTTGCAGATCATTATCAAAAAATGACACCTGAAGAGCAAAAACGTATACAAAACCGCTTAAAAGAGTGGTCGAAGCTGACGCCTGAGCAACGGGCCATTGCTCGGCAGAATTACAAAAAACTGAAAAAGCTACCCCCTGAGAAACGCCAGCAAATAAAGCAAAAATTAAAAAAAGAAGCGCAAAAAAAATCCGAAGGCGTTACACCAAAACAAGCTACGCCATAACCCTATTAGCTCCTGGCGGCTTCATCCAATGCACTGAGAATTTCGTTAATTGAAGCCTCATTGTCGAGCATGCAAGCAAGGTTTCCCATGCCACACACAGTCATGTTTGCACCACGAACCACCCACCCCCTGGACGGAGTCCACCCTCCCATTTGTGAAAAAAGGGAAAACAAATCCGTGTTTCCGGAGACCATGCGACGGTACCATTGCGCAAACTGCGCTAAACGTTGTACCGTGTCTTCAGGCAGCATTCCAGCCATATCGATAATGGTTCCATCGTCCTGAAAACGACATACACAAACCACCCCATCCAAAACCAGCAAGCGTTTCAGCATCATTCACCTCACGACTTGCATTGTGTCAGGGCTGAAAAAGCCGCTTCGTAATTCACATCCTGATTTCTGAGCACTACGCCACAGTTGCTGCCAAATACAGCGGACCAATCCATTCCTATCAACGAAAACCCCTGTAATGGCTCAAATCCTGGCTGCCCAGTCAGTGCTTCCCAACCTCTGGCTTCCATGGTAGCAATGGCACTATTTGCTACACAAGTATGTGCCAGCAAATCCAGTGCCTGCGCAGTCAACGCGGTTCCCTCCTTGATGATATGCTGGACTAGATCTCCTTTATCACTATATTGAAAGGCTGCGAGTGCTCCTGGTACCTGCATCAAATGATCCAAACTCATTCACCACTCCCCCATTTCAGGCTGGCTAAACCAATTACAATTCACCCATCGATTGCCTTAGCTCAGCTTATTATAAATAGTACTTCACGCTGACATTCATCGTTTTACAATTAGTACAGCTTTTCTTCCACATCTCCACCAATTTTGGAATACATATACTTCATTACATCCCCTTCGGTATCCCCCAGGTTTGCACGAAGCAATGCCATCACATTATTCAACAACCCTTGTTTATTCTGGATAAAACAGAAAATATTGCCCGTAACGCATACGCTGATAGCGCGGCCACGCACAATCCAGCCCTGAGCAGGCATTAAGCCATTTTGAGGAACTAGCGAGTCAAACATGTCGACCTGCATATTGACACTGAGGGTATTGGCTCGACAAAGAATGGATGCCATACGCGCCGTTTCGGGCGTCAAATGACCTTCATAGGTATACCGATCACCACGGAATGAATACTCACCAGCCGCAATCACACCCGGCACGGCCATAAGTTGAGATATAATGCGCATAAGCTCCCCCTCCATTGATTATCTTGCAGGTGCATTGCATTTAGCTTCTTTTTTATTCGCTTGGCTAACACTAAACTGTTTTTCGCAAGCGATGCATGTGCATCGGATGATCTTAGTTACTTATAGATCAATTTTAGAAATTATGCAAAAAAATTCATCAGACTTTCCCTCGGCCAGCTTCATGCGCAGAATTTTTAGCATGGTTTATGAAGTACTGTTGCTAGCTGCAGTACTATTCTTAGCCAGCTTTATATTCATTAGTTTAACCCACGACACTCAGTCAGACCTCATGAAGCCAATTTTTCGCGGCTACCTATTATTGGTTTGCGGCGTTTATTTCATCTGGTTTTGGGCAAATAGCGGTCAAACGCTGGCCATGAAAACCTGGCACCTTCGCCTGATCAGCAAAAACGATTCAGCGCTTACAATAAAACAAGCTGCTTTACGGTTTATTAGCGCCTTTTTTGGCATCAGCTTCTTTGGTATCGGGTTGATATGGGCATTGTTTGATTCAGACAAGCAATTTCTGCATGACCGAATCGCCGGAACAAGAATAATTCAAATGTAGGCGGATGCACCTTCCTGCCAATTACATCAAAAGTGAATATTTTACATTGAGCCACTTACTTCCATCATTTGCTTTCAACCCACCACATCATTGCAACCGCTGCCAGCAAGAACAGTATTGTAGGCAATATTGCACTGAACAGCGGGGGCCATCCATACAAAAGACCAAGATGTGCAAACAAACGATTGAGCAAATGAAAGGCCAGGCCAAGCATAATACCCGAAAATATTTTTGCACTGATGCCGCCCATACGAATCTGATGATAGGCAAATGGCAGTGCCAAAAGCATCATGACAATAGCCGCAAATGGATAGGCCAGCTTTGACCAAAGGGCAATTTCATAGCGAGTTGTTTTTTGATTGTTTTCACGCAGGTGCTCCACATAGGAATACAAATTCCAGGTAGACATCTGTTCTGGCACAACCAATAATACATTCAAAATTTCGGGTGTTAATACCGAGCGCCAGTCTGCTTCAGGCATGGATTTTACTGAGCTATGTCCGTTTTCAAAATGGGTTTGAACCACACCCTTTAATCGCCACTTACTATCTTCAATATACTCCCCTTCCTTGGCAAAGCTGATATTTCTTAATCGATTCCCAGCATCAAATTCATAAATTTTCACATCTATCAGTTTCGTCCCAGGCAGTAATTCTCTGACATTTACAAAGCTTTTTTCATCCTTCACCCACATCCCAGACCGAAACTCCTGGGCCACCACTGAACTTAAGGATTTCAGACGGAGCTGTTGTGCGGTCCTTTCGCTGAATGGCGCAATCAACTCTCCAAAAATAAATGTCAGCAGCACAAACAAAAACCCGAACCGTACCAGAGAAAAGGCAATGCTTTGAATAGACAAGCCTGACACGCGCATGACAGTAAATTCGGCATTCTGCACCAGTTTAGCCAGCGCAAACAACGTACCAATCAATGCCGCAACAGGAAGCAATTCATAGACATGCCCCGGCAAAGTCAAAAGAACAAAAAACAAAACTTTCGGTAATTGATAGCTGCCTTTTCCAAGTTCACCAAGCTCGTGGATTAAATCAAAAAAACCGAACAACATGAGCAATGCAAACAAAACAAAAAAAGTGCTGCCATAGATCTCGCGCGCGAGATAACGGTTAAGTATTTTCATTATTTTTTATTCAAGGACGGCGCAAAATAGAGTCGCCGGTAAAAAAGAAACAACATCAGCACTAACATAGCCACATGCACACCCCATAAACCTGATGAGGGACTCAACTTCTGTTGCGCGACCCACGCCTGGGAGATGCTCAATAAATTGCTGTAAACCATATAAATCAAAAGCGCCAGAATCAAACTCCACGAGCGCCCCGCACGCGGATTGGCG
The DNA here is from genome assembly GCA_043759595.1 of Sulfurirhabdus sp. GTDB lineage: Bacteria > Pseudomonadota > Gammaproteobacteria > Burkholderiales > SMCO01 > Sulfurirhabdus. The sequence continues at coordinate 14,886 of JAYVLG010000096.1, forward strand.
AAAGCGAGTGGGATGGCAAGCAACACCAGAATCATGGCACTTACCGGCAATCCTATGCGCCATACCAGTTCTGCTGAATTTTCTGGTGATGCGTGCTTTATTAACATCGCAGTGGATAAGGATTTCGGCGTTACAGCAGCCATTTTCGCCTCAAAAGGTTCGATTCTCATTGCATAGCGACCAAATTCAAGTATTTTATACTCGGCTGAACCAGCCAACCCCTCGTATCTTCTCCCATCCAGTAACACCAGAAATCGATCACCATTTTTTTCTGTAGCCTGATAACCATGTTCCGAAAACATAACGCCCAGTTTATCGTGCTGCAACGATTGCATGAAAATATTGCGCACGGTATTTTGTGAGCCTGCAAAATTCTCTACGAAATACACGCGATCCGCGTGTTTGGATTCCTTGAAAACGCCCGGCGCTATTGTTGCCACATCATCCCGGGTTTCAATTTGCTGACGCAACTCTTCACTTTTCAGTAATGACCACGGCGACAAGAAAAGACTTAAAGCAGCAATAGACAGGATTAATGGAACTGAAAAATACACGACAGGCCTCACCCATGCCGTCAGACTTAATCCGGAACTAAACCAGATAATCATCTCACTATCACGGTAATATCTTATAAGCGTCATCAAAACAGCAATAAATAGCGTTAACGACAACAATACAGACAAGTTATTAAGCACGCTAAACCCCAGAAACGCCAGCACCGCCTCCGCTGCAAAAGAGCCGCTTGCAGCCTGCCCAAGCAACCGGATCAACAAGGTCGTGAAAGTAATCGCCAGCAATACCAGAAATACCGCTAAAGCAGAACTGGTTAATTCTTTATATAAAGCACTTCTAAAAATCATATATTATGAATATTTTTGACTTCTTATGAAAATTCTATGGATAATTGGCATAAAAACAAGTTTTCAACGTAATCTCACATCCCGTACTTCAAGGAGTAAAACGTGGAATTTAGCATAAAAAGCGGCAGTCCGGAAAAACAGCGTACGGCTTGTGTCGTCGTCGGGGTGTTTGAACCCCGCAAACTCACCCTTGCTGGCGATCTGATCGACCGCGTTTCCGATGGCTACATCAGCGATATTATTCGCCGTGGAGACATGGAAGGCAAGCTGGGCTCAACGTTATTATTGCACAACGTTCCCAATACACTCTGCGACAGAGTGCTGCTTGTTGGCTTGGGAAAGGAACGGGATTTTAAAGACAAGGAATATCGGACTGCTGTCAGCTCCTCTATTCGAAATTTGAACGAAACCGGCTCGATGGAAGCCGTTGTCTTTCTCACTGAATTGCAAGTTAGAAAACGCGATACCGCCTGGAAAATTGAGCAGACTGTATTGATGGCTATGGAAAGCACTTATCGATTCGACAGGTTAAAAAGTAAACTGAATGATATGCGCAGGCCACTGCGAAAACTGACGCTGGGTGTATCTCGCCGCAATGAACTGGCGGATGGCGAAGCCGCTGTCAGTCGCGGCTTGGCAATTGCTCAAGGCATGAATATGGCAAAGGATTTGGGAAATCTTCCAGGCAACTACTGCACGCCTAGTTACCTTGCAGAGCAAGCACAAGGATTGGCCAAAACATTAAATATGAAAGCCGAAATTCTTGAACAAAAAGATATGGAAAAGCTGGGTATGGGTGCTTTTCTTTCTGTGGCGAAGGGCAGCCGGCAGCCTCCAAAATTGATTGTCCTCCATTATCAAGGGGGTGACAAAAAACGTAAACCGGTCGTACTCGTCGGAAAAGGTGTCACTTTTGATGCTGGCGGCATTTCACTTAAACCCGCAGCTGAAATGGATGAAATGAAGTACGACATGGGGGGCGCTGCCAGCGTGCTTGGCACCATGAAAGCGATTGCGCAAATGCGAATCCCGCTGAATGTGGTCGCCATTATTCCAGCATGTGAGAACCTGCCGGACGGCAATGCAAACAAACCTGGCGATGTCATCACCAGCATGTCAGGTCAGACCATTGAAGTATTGAATACTGACGCTGAAGGGCGCCTGATATTGTGCGACGCCCTGACCTATGCCGAGCGATTTGAACCGGAAGTAGTCATCGATATCGCTACGCTAACAGGTGCCTGCGTTATTGCACTCGGAGCCCATGCAAGCGGACTGTTCAGTAATGATGACAGTCTTGCACGCGAAGTATTGCATGCAGGTGAATACGCCCATGACCGCGCCTGGCACATGCCCATGTGGGACGAATATCAGGAACAGTTAAAGAGCAATTTTGCAGATATGGCGAATATTGGTGGCCGCGCAGGCGGCAGCATTACTGCGGCTTGCTTCCTCTCCCGATTTACAAAAAAATATGACTGGGCTCACCTGGATATTGCTGGCACTGCATGGAAATCGGGCAAAGACAAAGGTGGTACAGGCAGACCAGTTCCACTATTGACGCATTTCCTGATCAACCGTGCAAAAATCTGATATTTGAGAACCAGAGCTATCTGCCGAAAACGATAATGAACACCGTCCAATGACACAAATAGATTTTTATACTCACGTTGAGAACAAACATCAGGTTGCCTGCATGTTAAGCGCCAAGGCTCTGGAGCGTGACATGCGGGTTTTGATTTATACGCCTGACAAAGCAGTCAGTGAGGTAATGAACCAATTACTGTGGAGCGCATCGGCAACTGCATTTCTACCACACTGCAGCCCTCAAAATGAGCTTGCTGCATTAACCCCCATTATCATCCAGCACGAAGCAGATGGTTTGCTGCACGATGAAGTATTGTTGAATCTACGATCAGAACACCCACCATTTTTCAGCCGCTTTCAACGGCTTATCGAAATTGTCAGCACGGATGAAGCAGATCGTCTGGCCGCACGCGACCGTTTCAAATTTTATCGTGACCGCGGCTATGAAATCCGTTCCCATGATTTGAGCAAAGGAAAATCCTGATCTTATTATGGCAAACGAAAACGACATCTTTGGAAAAATGAATGCGCTATTGCGCAAACATCAAAATAGCGCACCTCCGCCCCCCTTACCTCAACAACCTGAACTGGAACCCCAGGAAGACGACGAACCGTCTTTTCCTGAACCATCAAAGGCGTTAAGCACTTTGGACATTCCTGTACTGACCGAAGTGTTTATTGAAGATGAACCTATCCCTGTATTAACCGACACCCTCGAAACTGATGAAACACTGTCAATGGAGGCTGATCAAACACATGAATTGGAACTTGATCTCGACCCCTATTACACAGCAACTTTTGATGCTGAACCAGCCAACCATCAGGAAGCTAATTCTGCGTCGCTGGCTTTTGAAGCGATGGATCATCCATCCCTGATTACCGAAGAAATCACGTTCCCGGATTTTCCTGAAATTGAATCAGAAGTGCCTGATCTGGATACTTTACCAGCAAAACTCTCCGGGCCTTTCGAGTTACCAGAAGCATTCGAGCCGCAAAGCAAAGAAGATAACTCTCCTCCTCAACACCTTGAGAAAGTGACCGAATCCGAACCAGAAATCCCCCAACAGATGCCCGAAGTATCTGCGCAAAAATCCCAGGCACAAATCTCGGACTCTTTGACCGAAGAAATCTTGCGTTCCATCGACCGGCATTTGCAAAAGGCGATGGAAAAATCCGTTGCGCCCCAACTGGCGAATTCTCTTGATAAAGCACTGTCTAGCATGCTAGACCAGTTCAGCATGCACATCGAAGAAATGGTCAAGGAAACCATAGCAAATGAACTACAGAAGCAACTCACTGCCATGCTCGATGTATCCGCTGACTCAGATCCAGCCTCTACCGCGCCAAACAACAGCGGACATGTCAACGATTCGGTATAATCCTAATTTTTATTCAAGTACTGCATCACAATGGAACTCGCTAAAAGCTACGAACCCACAAATATTGAACAACGCTGGTATCAACTCTGGGAATCCAGGGATTTTTTTAAAGCGGGTCTAGAATCAGGCAAACCTGCCTATTGCATCATGTTGCCCCCACCAAATGTAACTGGCACGCTACATATGGGCCATGCTTTTCAGGATACCCTGATGGATTGCCTGACACGCTACCATCGTATGCGCGGTTTCAATACCTTATGGCAACCAGGAACAGATCATGCAGGTATTGCCACACAAATCGTAGTGGAACGTCAGCTTGAACAGCAAGGTCTGTCTCGTCATGATCTGGGGCGTGATGAATTCATCAATCGTGTCTGGCAGTGGAAAGAAGAGTCCGGCTCCACCATAACGCGCCAAATGCGCAGACTGGGCGCCTCCTGCGACTGGTCCCGCGAACGCTTCACCATGGACGAAGGTCTTTCCCGTGCTGTCAGCGAAGTGTTTGTGACACTCTATAATCAAGGCCTCATTTATCGTGGCAAGCGTTTGGTCAACTGGGATCCGGTACTTGGCACGGCTGTATCAGACCTGGAAGTTGTCCCGCAGGAAGAAGATGGCCACATATGGCATATCCGTTATCCGCTGGAAGAAGGCGAAGGCTACCTGGAAGTAGCGACCACCCGCCCGGAAACCATGCTGGGCGACGTTGCAGTTGCCGTCAACCCAGAAGATGAACGCTATAAACATCTGGTCGGCAAACACGTCCGCTTACCATTGTGTGAACGCACCATTCCAATCATTGCCGATGACTATGTCGATCCTGCATTCGGCACGGGCTGCGTAAAAATCACACCAGCACACGACTTTAACGACTATCAAGTTGGCCAGCGACATCATTTGGTTCCAATCAGTATCTTCACGCTGGATGCCAAAATAAATGAAATGGCACCGGAAGAATATCAGGGATTGGATCGATATGTAGCACGTACCAAAATTCTGGCAGATCTTGAAGCAAAAGATCTGCTGGTAGCCGCAAAACCGCATAAAATGATGGTGCCACGCGGCGACCGTTCTCACGCCGTCATTGAGCCCATGCTGACCGACCAATGGTTCGTGGCAATGGAAGGACTCGCCCAGCGTGGTCTGGAAGTGGTTGAAAAGGGTGAACTGCGATTTGTTCCAGAAAACTGGACAAACACCTACAACCAGTGGCTCACCAACATTCAGGACTGGTGCATTTCCCGTCAACTATGGTGGGGGCATCGCATTCCCGCCTGGTACGACGAAGACGGCAATTATTATGTAGCCAAAACGCTGGAAGAAGCGCAAAAGCAGGCAGGCGATAAAAAACTCACCCAGGATGAAGATGTGCTGGATACCTGGTTCAGCTCTGCCCTTTGGCCTTTTTCGACTCTGGGTTGGCCAGGCAACACCGAAGAACTGAAAACATTCTTGCCTACCAGTGTGTTAGTGACTGGTTTTGACATCATCTTTTTCTGGGTCGCGCGCATGGTCATGATGTCGTTGCACTTCACAGACAAAGTGCCGTTCCATGAAGTCTATGTACACGGACTGGTACGCGATGCAGAAGGCCAGAAGATGAGCAAATCCAAGGGTAATGTACTTGACCCTCTGGATCTGATTGACGGCATCACGCTGCAGGAACTGATCACCAAACGCACCAGCAATCTGATGAACCCCAAGCAAGCCGAGCCCATCACCAAAACAACCCGGAAGCATTTTCCGGATGGCATCACATCCGTTGGAACAGATGCGTTACGCTTCACTTTCGCCAGCCTTGCCACACATGGACGGGATATCAAATTTGACTTGCAGCGTTGTGATGGATACCGCAATTTCTGTAACAAGCTCTGGAATGCCACCCGATTCGTTCTCATGAACACAGAAGATCATGATGTCGGACTGGACGATAGCGCACCGCTGCATTACTCAGACGCTGACAAGTGGATCATCAGCCGCCTGCAACAGGCAGAATCGGAAGTGAGCGAAGCACTTAACACCTATCGCTTTGATATGGCTGCACGCAGTATTTATGAGTTTGTCTGGGATGAGTATTGTGACTGGTATGTCGAACTGGCCAAAGTACAAATCAGTCAGGGCAATGAAGCAGAACAGCGCGCTACTCGTCGTACTCTTGTGCGGGTGCTTGAAACCACGCTGCGCCTGGCTCACCCGATCATTCCTTTTATCACCGAAGAACTGTGGCAGAAAATTGGACCACTCGCCGGAAAATCTGGCGAAAGTATCATGTTACAACCCTTCCCTGAAGCAGATGCATCGCGAATAAACGCACCCTCAATTCAACACATTGCCACATTAAAAGAATTGGTTAATGCGTGCCGAGGTCTGCGTTCTGAAATGAATCTTTCACCCGCCCAAAAAGTACCATTGATTGCTCTGGGTGATAAAGCTGCTTTGGCCAGTTACGCGCCCTACCTCGTAGCATTGACCCGATTGTCCGAGATCAGCATTGCCGATACTGAACTACCGGAAGCTGATGCTCCAGTTGCCATTATTGGCGACTACAAGTTAATGTTGAAAGTAGAAATAGATCGTGCGGCAGAAATGGCACGCCTGGAAAAAGAAATCAACAAACTGGAAGTTGAAATTACCAAAGCGCAAGGCAAGCTTTCAACCTCCAGCTTTGTAGATAAAGCGCCTGCAAAAGTGGTGGAACTGGAAAGAGAACGACTGGCCAATTTCAGTGACACACTTGATAAACTGAAAACTCAGTTAGGGAAACTCGTGTAACACACTAAAACAGTGCCAAATTACCCCTGAAATACAGCCAATTAACATGCTGTTTTCAAGCTGTATCTCTGGGGTAGTTTCCCAATATCAGGTATCACTCCCCACATCTGCACGCCCCCAACTGTTTTCATTACGCACTACTTCGTGCCTGGCCCACTTCTCAAATTCGACCATCGCGCAACTTCCTTTACTGCGCCTTCCCGGGCCAACCAGCACCTTAAAGGTGACACTCACAGACTCAAGTTCATCAGCTGCAGGCGTAATTGAAATAATCTGGCGAACCACCCAGCGATTGCCAAATTCGCCATTGCTATAACTACCGCCCAATCGAATATCCAGCTTTATAGCCATAATCTATCTACCACTCATATTGCTGGCAAAACAATTGCATCTTACTGACGATTTCATCTCGTTCAAAAAAGCGGTCTGCCCTGGACAATCTTGCCTCATCTCGCACATCCGGCTCGCCGCCAAAGCAAAAAATGGGCACATTGAGCATTAACTCCATCCGAACCATCCGTATGACATCCAGCGGATCAAAAGCATCATACTCATCAAGATCCAGCAAAATAAATCGATGTTGCAAGATATCCTGAAAACCGCCCAAATCTTCCAAATCCAGCGTAACAACCATTTCCCATCCTGCAGGCAACCCTGCTTGCAGAGAAGCCAGCAAAACCTCATCCCGCGTCATTACAATCAATTTTTTCTGCAAACGGGAGTCTATAGTCGGAATAGCCATTTTAATAACCTGTTTTTTTACACGTTCGTAGCGGGCACTAAGTACTGATAAACGCTGTATTCATGATCAATGCGGCCCAATATTTCGCTTCACCCAACTTCATCATCAGTATCAATTCAGCTTGCAATGCTTCAATAGTTGGGCTGGATAAAACCAGTTTTTCCAATTGTTCCGCAGATAAAACCCGTGACAACATGATACGAGAAAATTTGCCGTCTACAGTCAGCACTCTTACCCAGTTAGCTCCATCATGCTTTTCAGTCAGAAAAGTGCGGGCATTGAGCTTGATTCCATCAGGCACCAGCCGTTTGCCATTGGATGCATCCAGCTCAGATATTTCAGGAAGTGCTACATCTCTAGCATGTGCTTCATCCGGGGATAACGCTGACTTAAAAAAATCCCACTTCAGGCCCGATTGAAGACTATTCCAAAACGCTTTCGCCAGTACGGACTCTTCCGGCACAGGCTGATGACTTTGCCAGTCTGTCATCGCTTCACTTAACGCTTCTGCCATCCAATACCGAAAACCTTCAGAAGGACAAGCAATACACTGCACAAAATGGGCTACCGGAAAATGCATCAGAAAGCTACTTGCCAGCACTGCACAATTTCCGATTGTTGCAGCACCGCTCCCCCCAATTTTACGACCATTCAGCCATACATCCTGGGCCTGAAGCTCCACATCCAGACCAAACTGCCTGTAAGTAGCCAGCATAGGGGCCAACCCCCACTCAAACCATTTCTGAGGCTGTCCTGGCATCAGTTCAAGCGGGACAATCAATACAAAACAATATTGAAATTCATCCACCCATACCGTGCCACCTCCTAAAGGACGCTGCAATACCGGCACCTCAAGTGGTTGCGCCAGCTCCGACATCACATACTGGTGTTGGCCCAAACAGAGATGTCCAGTGGTTCTACCCCAGAGCAAAATCGGGGCAGCATTAGCCACCTGATGTTCTGCCAACCCCGCATACGTAGCATGAAATATTTCTGGTGAGACCAGACCAATATCAATCCAACGGGCAGCCAAACGCATTAGCTATTGAAGAAATCCAGGATAGTGAGCAATCTGTGCACGTGGATTACTGTGACTCTTTTTGCTCGTCTGATTTAAAAAACTTACCAAAATAGAAATCGCGCTGGTTCAAAATCTTCAACTGTCCTACACGTTCTTCCACGCCCTGTTGCAAAATTTCGGCAAGGTATCGGCCTTGTTCCCTATCCAGAATGTGGATTTGCGACATCAGATCCTCATCCAGCGTCAGAAAATGCTCCGCCAGTCCTTCGGGGTATTGCAGATGCAACAACCAGGACTCGCATTGCGGATCTTCTGCATCCAGAGGAGACATGGTGATTTTCCCGAGCCAAGCCAGCCTGGCAACCTGATTAAACTGGCGAATATCCAGTTTTTTTCCTTTTTTGTACTTATTCAGTTCATTCTTGATCTGGCCGACATCGGTAACTTTGATCTGCTTCATGCTGTACTTCCTGCTTCAAAACGATAAGTGTGGCGAATATTTCATCTGAGTGCAACCACGCTAAAACCAGGGGGATTACCAGGCATCTGACTTGAACCTAGAAACCTCAGTTAACCGCTAACCTTAACATTTGACTAAATAATTCTAATAGATTTTTTAATGATTCCCTGGTTTGCCCGGTTGGTGAGACCGCTATGGGTTGGATTGCACAGTTTTTGCACCACAGGGCGGCGTTGCAACTCATTGAAATGGAATGACCATTCTGCATCATTGCGCCTTGCCCTGCACTCCAAAAACAGCACACTCCAACCCATCCAACTAAGGGTTCCAGGTTGAAAATATATAAACTTTATACAATTATGGTTCCTGCCCTCCCACAATCACGTTACTGAAGCTCTCAAAAACAAAACCCGCAGAAGCGGGTATTGTTTCAAACTACATGCATCAGCGGATCCATTTAAAACGCACTGGATTTCTCATAAATACCACCAGCTACGCCTGTCAGAGTTTCAAGAATTTCATCTGGCGCATCACTGACGCCCATGAAGGTACCCATACCCAGATTAGGCCAAGCCAGCGCAAGGCGATAACGTCCATATAATGCATTTACTTTACCATTCACTACATATATCTCGTAAGGCAAAGCAGCAATATTGTCTGAACCGATTTTCTTCACAAACCAGTTTTCACCTGTCTTAGGATCATTCATCGCTACACCAAACACAGCAATTTTCTTATCGGCCATGATCACTTCATAGGATTTTGAAGTGGTATTTTTGCCTTTCGCCAAATTATCCTGTACTGCTTTCACTGCAGACTCAAAACTAGGATAGGACTTCAACTCATTTTTATCTGAATCAAATTTTTCCATCCCTGCCATGTAACGATAGCTGGCTAATGAGTCAGCCTTCTCATCGCCACCAAATCCCTTACCAGCACCCAAAGCACCACTTAATTTTTCCTTAACCGCTTTCACGGCACCTTCAGCAGTACCAAACTGCTTACGGAAATAAGCCCTGTACCAGTAATCAGGGTTCATATAGGAAACTGTACCATCAGAACGCACGCCAATTCGGATTGCTGCGCCAACTACAGTAGCACCACCCATGGAACGAATAGCATCAAGTATTCCTTTATCAGTCACTATCAGCACGCCATAATACTGTGACATACCTGCCGGATAATGGTGACCAATCACGGAAAATCCTTCCGCTGTGACTTTCTTTTCAACCTGCGCCATGGCTGACTTGATATCACCACCACTTACCTTATCCCCATAAATATAAGGTGTTACAGCAAGTGCTATCGGTGCCCAAATCAGCATCGCAAGCAAAATCAGATATTTTTTCATTTTATGTCTCCAATTTACAATTTTGATAAACCGTATTTTCGCAATGTGAACTTTATCAAAGCGTCACATTCCCTCCCTTGATTTCCATTACCACATGGATTTTTCTTCTTTTCCACCCGCAGCAGTTACCAGCGCTTTACGAATCTCCTCAGGTGACTTCATGATATTCATAAAACTGTTCTTACCCATCATTACTAAATCAGGGAAACTGGCTGCAATGCGGAAACGCGCATAAAGTGCATATACTTTATTTCCAGATACCAGCATTTCATAGGGTAAATGCGCAGTTGATTTCACATCCTTGAAATCAATTTCGCTCATAATGAATTTATCATCCATGTATTTGTTTTCACCACCCTTTAGTGCCACGCCAAACACGGCCTCTTTCTTTCCAGGAATATCAATGCGATAAACCTTGCTTACACCACCCTTACCGGCCGCAAGCCCTGCTTCAACACCTTTGATGGCATCTTCATAACTATCGTATTCAGCTAGCAGGCTAGGCTCATCAAAATACTCCATGCCCACCATATAATGATATTTACGAAGCTGACGAGCAGTTAAACCGCGCGCACCGAACTCTTCGATCTTGCCTAAAGCCGTACCCATTTTATCAGCCACACTCTTTAAATCGCTCTTCATACGGTAAGCGTTCGCCTGGTAAACCGGGTTTGTGTAGGACACCTGAATTTCATCACTCACTTTCGTGACAGAAACGCGCTGCATTGCACCAAATCCGCCGTGCTCAGATTGCGCTGCATTACGCTTTATCTCATCATTGGTCACAACCAGAATAGTGGCACCTGGGTAAGGAGAATAGGTACCCACAATCGCAAACCCTTGCTCGGTTAATGACTTCTTGGCAAGATCCACTTTTTCAGCAACCGTTCCCGGTCCTTTGGAGCCAAGGATAAATGGCTTTAATACATCTTCAGCCATTGCTGTTGCTATACCCAATAACATTAATGCCATGAGAAAGAATGATTTAATTAATGAGTTCATTGTGCCTCCAGTACAGAATTTATTTTGTTAAACCGACATGCTTTTCCAACACACTTGGCTTGTATCCATTCCCAGCCTGTTCAGCAAGGACCAGTATTTTGATACTAACCTATCCTAGCCCTCTATACCAGAGGGTACTAAGTAAAAAAAAGGCCGAAAGCAAAGCTTTCGGCCTTTTTCAGCATTTATAGATTCAAACGCTTTCTAACAAATTACATCTTCCAACCGTAAGCAATGCCAAGTGAATCCTGTTTCATATTGATAGTGGAAGTAGTGGTCGGGCTAGTTCCAGCCATGCACCCAGTCATAGGATTGCAGAACAACTGTGGAGTCGCACCACTTTGTGATTTGCTGAAAGCATGCATATAAGCAAGCGACAACTCGGCTTTGTTAGCCAATTTCCATGTCGCACCCAGTGTCAGATGATTTTCAACAGTTGCAGGAGCCAGTACATTAAACGCAATTTCGGTATCTGGAATCGTGGTAGCACCATGATTATAACCAGCTCGAACGGTCAAATCTTTGTTAACATCATAGGAAACACCCAGCTTGTAAACTGTCATGTCTTTCCAGCCAAAACCGATACCATTATCTTGCCCCAACAAACTACCAGATACACCCATGTTCGCTATTGTATTGGCAATAGCTGGGACACCTGAATAATTGATTTTGACCACATCAAAAGCGATAGTTGTAGCTGGGTTAGCCTTGAATGCAAGGCCTACACCGTAATTTTCAGGAATATCGAATGAACCATTCCCAGCAAACAAACCTTTATATTCGTTCATTTTGCTCATTTTGGTTTTGCTCTGGTAAGTCGCACCCAAAGTAAGATCAGGTGTAATCTGACCAGTCCAGCCTAAGCGAACGCCAAAGCCTGTAGAGCTATCATGCCCTCTGTCTGAAAGCTTGGTTGCATCCTGAGACACTTGCCCAAAATTAGATATACCGCTCGCTGCAAACTGCTGGTAAGCCAAATTCAGCGAAACACCAACTGCATGGTTAGGATTGATCTTCATGGCCCATGTCGGCGCAATAAACAGTTGTGATAAATCCACGCCTGTGCGGTTACCTGTTTGGTTATAATTACCAATCGGCTCATAATCTGAATTCATTCCACCATTACCATAAACAGAGATACCAAGTGACATATCGTTGCTGATCATCTTGTTGTATCCAAATTCAGGAATCAGGAAATTATTGCTGCTGCTTTTGTATGTAGTAGAAACGGCAGAATTATCACCAATTGTAGCTTGACGAATCGGACGAAACCAATCTATACCTAAATCAATACGATCGCCCACCAATACCATGTTCGCCGGGTTGGTTGCCGCTGCCAATGCATCTTGACCGAAAGCAATCCCCGCACCGCCCATACCCTTGGCTTTAATACCATAGCCATGTGAAAAATAACCATTGGTTGCAGAAGCAATGCCAGGTACTGCCAAGCCTGCAATCGCCATAATTCCGATCAGTTTTTTAAGTTTCATGTTTCCTCCGACAAATTGGGTTGAGTACCGACTCGTTTTTTAAATTTTTTTATCATTCATAGAACAGCCGTGAATGGCATCTAATATTGCAAAATCCCACTTCTTTGACAACTCATTTGGCGCCAATAGTCTATTTATACCGGAAGCATGTTGCACAATTGCAACACTTGCGTATTTACAACCTATAGCAAATAAAAAAATGGACTGAACATTTTGTTCAATCCATTTTTAAATTAGCAAGATTTCTAAAGAATTTTACATTCTCAATCCGTAAGAGATTCCCAGCGCATCCTGTTTCATACGAACCGTGCTACCCGTGGTTGAATCAGAAATACTCTTATCAAAAGCATGCATGTACATGAGCGAGATTTCTGATTTATCAGCCAATGTCCAGGTAGCACCTAAACTCATATGTGACTCCGTTGTAGCCAGCGCAACAAAGTTGAAATAGTTTTGGTCACTATTAAAAGGTGCTTTGGCATAGTTGTAGCCCGCCCGCAAAGTCAAACCTGGTGAATATTTATATGACACACCCAATTTGTACACGGTCTGATCATTCCAGCCAAAACCTGGCCCGTTATCCGCCCCCAGTAAAGCTTGATTACTGCCTGGATTATTGAGCGCTTTTACATCACCGTAATTGATTCGCACCACGTCTGCAGCGATGATCATGCTCGGCGTTACATCAACAGCAATTCCCAAACCGTAAGTTGAAGGAATATCCATTGAGCCGCCTTCCGCCAGCATGCCCTTGTATTTATCAAACTTGGACATCTTGGTCACAGTTTGATATGTGGCACCCAATGTCACATTACTTGCCACTTTTCCTGTCCAACCAACTTTCAACCCGAAACCAGTTGATTTATCGTGCCCGTTGCCTGTTAAATTTGTACTATCGCTTGATGCACCTGCAAAACTTTCCAGCCCACTGATGGAAAATTGTTGATAAACCAAGTTTGCGCTAATACCAATTGCATTGTTTTCGTTAATCTTCATAGACCAAGTTGGCGCTATAAATAATTGCAACATATCACTTGAGGCGTTTGATGCTGTTCCGATCGGCGCGCCAAGATTGGTATATCTCTGAAACAAAGCCTTGTTATAGTTTGTGTTCAGGCCACCATTTCCATAAACCACGACACCTACAGCCATATCTTTGCTGATCATGTGGTTATAACCCGCTTCAGGAATCAGAAAATACTTGTTGTCGCTTGTATGTTCACCTTCCAGACCTGCAGGAGCCCATGTGGAATCCAGCTTTACAGAACGATCAGGCTGAAAATAAGTTAACCCCATATCCAGACGGTCTCCTACCATCACCATACCTGCAGGGTTGGTAGCCGCCGCCATTGCATCTTGAGGAAGCGCAATGCCTGCACCGCCCATACCACGGGTCTTGATGCCATAACCTTCAGCAAAATAACCATTTGTAGCCGAAGCAATGCCAGGAGCAGCAATACCTGCAATTGCCATAATACCAATCAATTTTTTTAATTTCATTTGTGTCTCCAACATTAAAGTGCTGCGTTTTATATAGATAACTACTTTGTTATATATCAAAAATTGAGATTTTTATATCTTTTATAAATTAGCGTACAGCCAAAATAAAAAGCACCGAATTGTATATCGGCACTTATTGTTAAATCTTAATGTTACAACAATCCTGCACCTATATCCTCACCCGCCATCTGGCGCTTGATATTATCCACGTCTGTTTTCTTCAACGCGAATGGGAAAGATAAAATATCTGATGGGCTGGAATCGCCGTAAGGCCGATTACATGCAGACACTTCTTCATCATCCTTGCCTGGGCAACCAGAGGTCTGAAATGGCTTACCTGAGTTAATCAGTTCTGCAAGCTCATCTTCGGGCATGCCAAATTCGATAACCTGACCCTTGTCATTGAATTTCATATTACTGAAATGGCCACCAGCATAATCAATAATAAAGCGAGCTAACTGTACACGGCGCCATTGAGCACGGTCACAGGCTGGCCAATCCTCCATCATGGAGCCCTGTTCAGGAAAGAAAGCGAACATATGATTGTGGCCGCCCAAATCCTTTATTTTTTGACACACTTCCAGAATTTCCTGTTCGGTTTCACCCATACCGCAGATCAAGTGTGCACCGAATTTTTCCGGGCCATAAATCTCTGCTGCCCATTCGATGGCTTGCCAGTATTTGGAGTAACGATGTGGACTATCAACGGTTTTACCGCGAGTACGCTCAAAAATTTCCGGCGTGACCGCATCCAGCGCTACGGTAAAGATATCTGCGCCAAGCTCTTTCAGCTTGACCAGATCTTCCCTTTCCATCGTAGTGGGATTAGAGAGGATAGAAACCGGGATATGGGGCAGTTCGTCAGTCCAGCGTTTCAGCAGTACAAATGTATCCGCATCTGAATTAGGGTGCGTAATCATGGAAATGCACATACGCTGGAACTGACCTTTATCAGTAGAAGCTTTAACCCGTTCGATGACTTCATCGTATTTGGCAGTTGGCCAATCTACACGAATAAAGTTACGGTCAGCGTAATCACGTGTTTCTTCACGATGCCGTGCCAAACCACAATAGGTACAGTTAGCACGGCAACCTTCCGGATAGGTAACCAGCAGGTTCAGGCAGTTGGTACAGGCGGTCCGGTGCATATTACCTGGAATAAGACCCAGCGTAATGGCAGCAGCAGTACTCATCTGAATATATTCAGGTGAACGCATTTCCGGGGTTTTGATGTGGTAATTAGGTCGATAAAAATTGACCGTTTGAACATCATTATTCTCAAGTACTGCACTCATTTTTCTCTCCTAATTCAAGGCCAAATTCTACAGAATTTATCACAGCGTTACCAATGCATGACAGATTTAACGTTTTAATTTGCCAGCCATATAGTGCAAAAAAACGTCTTTACAACCACCCGCCATATTGTATTCAGCTGATAAAACCCTGTGAGTATTTCACTTCATTAAACACTAAAATATTCCGGAAATGCGATCCACCCTTTTCTGTGCATCGCATCTTTTTGCGCTTCTTCACTTTGCCAGTGCTGATTCAACCATTGCCTTCTTTCGACCGCTCGCTTCAATGTCGTTTCAAACTGGTCACGAATATCCTCTTCGAAATCGATAAACGCTTTTTTGTCCTGATCATTCAACCAAGCTGCAGCCGCTTGTCCTGCACGTTCTCCTGATACTACCCCTGCTGAAATACCGGCGCCAGTAATCGGGTGTGTCAAGCCAGCTGCATCCCCTGTGAGCATGATATTTCCCACTACCAATTGTTCGCGTAACCCACCTACAGGTATGGCGCCACCAGTGCGGTAAGAAATTTCTTTGCCTACCCGACCTTCCGCAACCAGCTGGCTATGAAGTGCATCCAGTGGTGCTTTAAGATCGAAAGTAAAACGCTTGTCAGCGCCTAATCCTAAATTCGCAAATTTCCCCTTGGGAAATAACCAGCCATATCCGCCTGGAAATGAGTCAGACAGCCAGATATCCGTATCTGCATAGGCCTGCTTCAGTGGCACGGTATACTGACGGGTATACACGATATCCAACTCCGGCAAACCCAACGATTCTGCTACAGTTGAATGAGGCCCATCGGCTGCAATCAATACGCTATATTCAATTTCTTCTTCTGCATGAACAGTTTTGATCCATGCTCGGGATCCCGCAGCATCCAGCCTGACCAAGCGACTCTCTAATTGCAACACGGCACCATTTCGTGCAGCTTCATTCGCCAGTGCCTGATCAAAAGCAGCCCTGTCTATCATCAATCCCGGAAATTCCGTTACTTCCACTGCACCTGAAGGAAGCAAGCTTTTCATCCCGGTGATACGCTGATATATCACGCCTTCAGTTTGGGCATATTTGCCCATAGGTAACGGAATGAACTCGGCGCACTGCACCGGCAAACCGACTTCCTTGCGACGGTCGATTACCAGCACGGACAATCCTTCTCGCGTTGCGGCAACAGCTGCCGCACCACCAGCGGGGCCCAGCCCGATAATCAGAACATCAACCTTCTTAACCAATCCCGTATTCCCAGCTTATTTCACTATTTCAAACAACATCATTCCAAAATTGGAGATGGCTCATTACGTTGCGTTTGCCTGCCCTATCGATTCAGCTGTTTCTGCTGAATCAAGCGCCAATTTTATTACAGCAATAAAATCGGCCGGCATTAACGTCAGCATATCCACTTCTCTTTGCGCAAAAAAAACATTCACTTTCTGTTCCAACTGATCAACATGCGTATCACGCAATGTTGATTCCAGATCCGCCACAATTCGCTTGGGACTGATAAACACATCTCCCGTGAACCACACCTGTTTAATTCGCTGCATTTTTCGGTCAAATGCGACCCGCACTCTAAGCAGCCCACCTGAAAACTTCTGTACCGCTTCAACCAAAGGCATGTCAGAAACTGGTTTAGACAACATATTCACCCAGTCAGGGTGGTCAATTTCAGCCAGCGCTGCTTCATAGCGTGCCTGTTCGATTTCCGTTAATTCACCGGATTCAAACGTAACATTAAATTCCTGTGCAAATGCGTCTGTTAATTTCGCCTTTAATTCTGCCATATCAGGCACTCGACCTAGCAAATCCGCCAGATTTGCAACCCTGTCCCGAGCCGATGCGATAGCTTTATCTGACAACTTTTCAGCCGGAATACGCAGTACGCGTAACATTTTTTCCACATCAAACTGGATCAGCAGCGTCCCTTGATACATCAAGGCATCACCATCAAATGCACCGCCTGTTCCTGATATTTTTTTGCCATCTACTTCGATATCATTTCGCGGGCGGAATTTG
Organism: Sulfurirhabdus sp.; assembly: GCA_043759595.1. Taxonomy (GTDB): domain Bacteria; phylum Pseudomonadota; class Gammaproteobacteria; order Burkholderiales; family SMCO01; genus Sulfurirhabdus. The sequence goes on from JAYVLG010000096.1 coordinate 32,361, forward strand.
GCATCAACTCCCAATGCACTGATACCCTTTGCTGCGGCTTCACAAATACGGCGTGAAATTTGGGTCATTTCCGCAGTACCTAAATCATGCTTGTTAAGATACAGCTCCCAGCCTATTTGAGTTTCATCAAAATAAATTGCGCCGCCGCCTGTAATCCGGCGTTGAATATCTACACCATTATCAGCACAGTATTCCAGGTTTAATTCCTGTTCCGCACTTTGATGAAAACCCAATAATGCACAAGGCTTAAAACATAAAAAACGTAACGTGCCGGGAATTTCATTCGCCTGGCGTGCTTCCAGCAATGCGCGATTAAGCGCCATATTTTCTGCAGCAGGGCGCAGGCCGGTATCAATTATTCGCCAAATTTTGTTCATATAAATAAAATGCGTTCACCTTTTGGACATCAGCGGCTTTTAATTAGCTAGTTCTCATCCGGAAACGCTGTAACTCCCTCCCCCCTAGTGGGAGAGGGGTTAAATTCCAAGGCATTACCACCCTTTCTCTAGCCCTCCCCCATCAAGGGTAGGGGAACAACAGAAGTTTTCGGATGATAACTAACTAATATCTACTGAATACGCAACCGTATCAAAACTCACTTTTTAAACTGGTAGCATGCCCACCGGTATACATACTGCGACTTAACTGCAGCAACCACCACCAGTAGAGGCACCAGAAGTCACAACCTTAATTCCTGACAAGCTGCCTGCACTCACTACAGGCGTTGCTTTACGCGTACGCTCCATTTCAATGATGCGCTGTATGTCAATTTGCAAACCGGCATCTTCCGTTTCTATCGCCATCACTTCATCACCAATCGCAATTGAACAGCAAGCAGGCGTCACACGAACGTCACGTTCAAGCCGGGCTGCCAGCTCAACCATGCCATCAGCAGGATGGGCAATACCATTTAATCCAGCCATCACCGCATAGCTGTCAATTTCCATTTTGGCGCGACCTGTAGGACGAGCGCAGCCCAATAAAATCGGAATGTCTGGTAACGCCACCCGCGCATCCATGAAAAAACGCCCTACTTCTGCGCTATCCGGCGTTACAAATGGGCGGTTTTCAGGCGCATAAAATGGCATCACAACCACCAGCACTACTGCAGTTGGCTTGTGGCGCTGAATCATTTCCAACGCATTCCATTCACCCAGCAGTTTCCCGTAATGCAGGCCAAGCACTATGTGCGGCACTACTTTCATTTTGGTGGAAACCAGATACTCCAGCGTCCGTTCAAAATCATCCACATTCCGCTTCAGATGATAAACCTGCGTAATCGTGTCCTGAGATCCAATTACATCCATCATGGCTGCATCAATACCGCAATCTTCCATGCGACGAGCAATATCCATGTCTACCAATGCAGTATGCATGGCAATTTTAAAAGCAGGGAACGTGTCTTTGATGCGACGAATCGTCGAGTAATAGTCGTTATACTCAACTTCGTTACGGTGGTTAGAACCCCCTGTCAGCAACATACCCTGGGCACCGCCTGAAATCTGATCGTTTACGACACGCCATAAATCTTCGGGCGTGCGAGCCGGGATCATCGGCTCCAGAATCTTGGCCTTGCAGTGATCGCACTGCAGCTTGCAATCCCCGCCGGTAATTGAAACAGCTGGCCAGGCACTCTTGCCACAACCGGCTATTTCAGAAGACGAGTAAGCTTTGAATGTCGGCGTATAAAAATTAACCCGCCCCACCCTTTCACCATGCAAGCCTATATAACGCTGCTGCATATCGGTAACCAAGTCCGCATCGAGGACAATGTCTTCCAAGGGTTCAACTTGTTCTACAACTGATTGCCAACTATGCATATAGTTTCCGCTATTTTCTACTATTCACCCTGCTTGCAGTGGTGTTTTCAATTGGTGAATGTAATAGGGGCGATATGAATCGCCCCTACTCGTACAACCCGTCAGGTTGCATCACCACTAATTAAAACGATATTAACAACCGCCAAATCCGTCAGCATTCATTTTTGCTTCAAAAGCTGTAGCGACAGCACCACCAGTTACCAGACCAGCAGATTCGCCATCCCAGTTTGTAGGCTTCAACTTAACCAGCCAGCCACTAGCGTAAGGATCAGCATTGATGGTACCGGGCTTAGCAGCAACCGCATCGTTGATCGCCAGGATTTCGCCCGCTACAGGCGCTTTAACCGGGCCTACCCATTTACCAGACTCAACGGTCGTCACTGATTTGTTCTGCTCAATTGATTTACCCACTTTCTTAGGGGTATAAGAAACAATTTCACCAGCCAGTGAGCATGCATAGGCAGTCATACCAATGGTAAGCGTGCCATCACCTTCGCGGCGTGCCCAGACATTATTATCAACGTTATAGAACAGGTCATCAGGAAGGTTACACCCACGTACTGTTGCCATTTTTTATTTCTCCTCGATCAAAAATTAAGTGTAGGCCAACGCCCGAAAAAAGCAAATGCCCAACATATTTAGAAAAACAATGCTTTATCACAACTTAAAATCAAATCTGCCAATTTGCTTGCATTGGAGATTTCATTTATTTCTGGAATTACATCGTCAACTTCTATTTCGTAACCTGGCATGGCCGGTTTGCAAAGGTGAAATTTTACACCAGCAACCTTCGCGTCGCGAATAAATTCTAAAATTGTCTTGCCACCTTTCATGGCAGTCAAATTATCAGCGACACCCTTTTTAGCCAGAAGCGCGCCTTCCATTGTGAAGAAAACGCTGACATCCGAATCCATGGAAGCCAGAATCGAACCTATGTAAAATGGGGTCGCACAGCGATGGGCGGTGGATGGGCCGCTAGTCATGACGATAACAACCGACTTCTCATCGTTATCCAGGTAATGCTCTTCCCCCATTACCTTGCTCCTCTTTCGCAATGGATATCTTCACGTTGAGTGCGCTCGCAGTAACCAGCTTGCGCAATATCTCCTGTCACCAAAACCGACAGTGAGTCTTCAACAGACCCTGATGGTTTAACTCGCGCAATCCATGCTTCGTAAGGTTCGATATTCAGCAAATTAGGATCTTCCAGTACTGTATGGTTGGCTTCTACTATGACACAATCAAACACATTTGGTACAGGACCTGCCCATTTTCCACTTTCAATCGTCGCAACCGGCTTGCCATTCGGCCGAAGCGTTCCAGGCTTACGCACTCTAACATGAAGAATCTTGCCAGCAATACTTTGCGAGATATCCGTCATACCTATTGTAAAGGTACCGTCTTCTTCACGTCTGACCCAGATCTGATATTGATCATCATAATACAACTCTGGTCTAAACTCGCAGCCGTTACATTCCATTGATTATGCGCTTTGTTTTATTACAGGATAAAACATCGGAAAACACGAAGAAGCCCTCCAGGCATACTTCGTGTTTTCTGCGGTTCAGTTACAATACACCTTTGTCGCTCAGGAAATCCAGCGAATCACTGACATTTTCATGAATACCCAATTTACGGGCTGACAATCCCATTGCGAGACCCAGCAATTGAGTGAAGTATACAATTTTTACATCTGTTTTGATGCCAAATTCTGTTTCTGCACGAACCTGATGCATTTCCAGACCGGAATGGCAGGTTGGACATTCTGTCGCAATGACTTCCGCACCAGCATCTTCAGCAGCTTGAAGCAAATTAAGAACCAGTTGCGTTGAAGTATCAGAATCTGACAATGTATGAGCACCGCCACAACATGCAGTCTTTAGTGGATAGTCCACATTCACGGCTCCTGCTGCAGCCAGCAAGTCGTCCATGAAATGCGGCTTATAACTGGATTCGGAACCTGGCCCTTGATCTTTCTCCGGGAATATCTGGCGTGGTCGGGTATACATGCAACCGTAATAATTTGCAACCTTGATACCATTCAAGGACTTGGAAATCTTCTGTTTGATACCTTCCGTTCCCAATTCTTCCATGAGCCACTCTAGCAAGTGAACCGTCCTGACATCACCTTTGTAAACTGGATCATCGGCTTTTTTAGCTAAATCCTGCACAGTCTTGAGGGAATCTTCAGAAGTAGCCAGCTCATACTCTGCTTTCTTAAGATTGTGGTAGCAACCATTGCAAGGCGCCATCACCGTATCATAACCCATCTGCTCACTGGCAATCGCCATATTCCGAGCAGACATATAGGTTTGCAGCATAGGATGAACGTTCTTGACTTCCATCGCTCCACAGCAATTCCAGTCCTGAAGAGTTTCCATCTCCAGTCCCAAGCTCTTTACCAATACACGTGTAGAACGATCATAAGGACCGCCAGAACCTTCCAGGGCGCAACCTGGATAGTATGCAACTTTAGCCATGCGCCATCTCCTTTTGCTCTTTCACATACTGCCTTAACACTTCACCGGTACGACCCCAGGATTTGGTTTTAGGCTTGATCACCATCGACAATCCCATATGGATAGGGTGCATGATTGGCACACGTGCCAGGAATTTACCAATATTCCCTTTTTTCAGCTCAGTCCATTTGTTCATACGTGCTACAAAGATACCTAACCAGCCATGCAAAGCCATTTGCACGATATCCTGCTTGGTGTTCTTAAAGAAATTGGACATCACTTCAGAATCTTCGATGCGACCACGATCCAGACACTGACGCGCAAATTCTTCATCAAAAATGGTTGAATTGGATTTTGGTCCAAAGCCTTCTTCTTCAATCCAGTGCGCCAAAGCTTTCATCACACCTTCAGGTCGGACATCTTTGGGACAAATATTTGTACATTTGTTGCAAGAAACGCACTGCCAGATAATATCTTTGTCTTTCAGAATTTCATCTTTTAGTCCCAAACGAGTGAGATAGATCCAGTAACGTGGATTAAAGTCTGTATTTTGCGCATACATGGTGCAAGAGTTTGTGCAAGATCCACACTGCCAGCAGCGATGTACATTTTCAGCACCATCGTAGGTCTGAATTTTAGCTTCAAAATCATCATCGTAATCCGTCAGCGTACGCGGAAGGATCATCGTGTTCCAGTGACCTGAAACATCCACACCATCTACTACCAGCTTGTCGCTAGTGATTAAACGATCTGCGTCGATGAGTGTTTTTTCATGAATAGCCATCTATTCTCTCCAATTAATTTCAGTCCTGTTGCCAGCACAGTCCTGTAGTCATTCATTGTCAGTTTGTTACTTGCACTTCTGAATCTTTTTTGACGCGTGTTCGTCCACTGCGACGCATCGTATCAATTCCGAGAAATTTCTTCACGTATTCTTCCGGCCCACCACTGCGTCCGAAATCCGCACTCAGCATCCCTTCTGCCATTGAGCGGAAGTATGTGGAATAAGCATCTGCAAGCACCATATCCACCCAGAACGGCACATCTTTATAAATACCTTGCTCAGCTACTTGCTCTGCCAGCCACTTTCGTGCGCCTTCAAACATTTCAGGGCTATTACCTAGCGGCACTTCTGCCATATGGTCATTACCCCGAATGAATTCGCGCAAGGCACCACTCACCGTCGATTGATCCCACACCCATCGCGACATCAAGGGATACTTGACTGGATCAGTGTAATGCAGCATTTCTGCTGCAAAATCAAAGGCAGCTCGCTTGATTTTGGCGGCCAATTTCTGTACAGCTTTATCAGCTCCTTCATCAACTGGCAGCGCTTCGGTAAATGACTGCATACGTTCCAGCAGCATTCCATTTCCATACAACAGCGTTTTAATCAATAAAACTGATTGCTGCTCACCCATTTTTTGCAATACGGGATATACCCGTCGCCTTGCTGTAAATACTAACTCTAGCAAAACTTCGATTTTTTCCAGACTCAAACTATCAATCGCAGCTTCATTCAAGCTTTCCGCATACAGTTTCTGTTTGGACTGCATACTTGCAATATATGCATCCAATCCAGCGTCTTGTTCCGCAACATGCTTTAAATTGGAAAAATGCTGCTGAAACAAGTTTGCATCAAACGGCAGAGTCAGTTCTGCCGGAACAATTAAGTCCCGCTCTGTTACCTGAACGTCTTTAGGCTGCTTTTTGAACCAGAGCATTCAAATCACCAACTGCACGCATGGCCATTGCCAAGCCGTGAGAAATGCTGGTGTCGATATCTTCAGGGCCTAATGCAGAACCACCCACATAGACACCTGCGCGGGTGCTGCTAAAGCTGCTGGTGTATTGTTCACCCTTATCGATAAACCCGTGTTTTTCCAAACCAACACCAAATACTTTTGAGATTTCAGGATTTTCTTCGTTAGGATCCATGCCGATTGCGTGCACCACGATATCCATTGGAATCACGATAGGACGCTTAACCAATGTATCTTCGCCTTTCACCAGCAAACGACCATCCGCAGACTTTGTCACTTCAGCAATACGCGCCTTGACAAATTTAGTCTTGAATTCTTCCTGGGACTTCCAGTAGAACTTGTCTTCATACAAACCAAAAGTGCGAATATCCATGTAGTAGATAAACACATCGGTTGTTGGAGAAAGTTCCTTGATTTCCATAGCCAAATTGGTAGAAACAGTACAGCAAATCTTGGAACACCACTCACGACCGATTTGACGGTCACGTGAACCAACACACAAAAGAATCGCTACACGTTCTGGCACACGACCATCTGACGGACAGGCAATCTTTCCAGCTGAAACCATCTGTTCCATCTGGGTTGTGGTCACAACGTCTTCGTAAGTACCAAAACCCCACTCCGGCTTGTTGATTGAATCAAAGTGAGTAAAGCCAGTACCCAGAATAACTGCACCGGCCTTAACAATCTCACCATTAGACAGGGTCGCGGTAAAATTACCAGCTTCGCCTTCCAGCTTGGCAACTTTCACGCCTTTATGAATGGTGATATTGGCATCATCTTCAACACGTTTAACCATGCGACCGATCGCATCTTTTGCCCACTCGCCGGAAGGTACCAGCTTGGCATAGCCAGACAGTATGGGCGCACCGCCCAATACAGTTTCTTTTTCAACCAGCACTACCTTTTTACCTATGGACGCAACGCCCGCGGCAGCAGATAAGCCTGTTGGGCCAGCGCCCACCACTAAAACGGTATTTTGCATTATTGACGGCCTCCTAGTGCCAATTCAGGGTTATATAGATATTCGATATTGCCTGCTTCAACTTCCTTGAGGTAGTTTTCGAAGGTCTTTTTGGCTTCGGTCCAGGAAAGTCCCATTTTTTCAACCAGTTCTTCACAAGGTGATGCATGCCATTGCAGCTGTACAATTTTAAACGGATCTGCACCGCATGCCAGAGCCGCAAACTGGATATCAGCAATGATAGGCACAGAGAAATTTTGCTCATGCGCTTTACCGATCCACTGATTTTTGTCCATGGTGGTAATACAACCGGTATCAATACCCAGCATCACGTCTGCATTAGCCTCTTCACGCACTACACGAATCTTGCGGTCCATGGTGAAGGAACGGGTGAATTCACGTTCTGAAATAATGTGACGGAAACCAAATCCACAGCAGTCATACCAGGTAGAGTAATCAATCACCTGAGCTCCCAGTGCCTGAGCTACGGATGTACCAACCGCTGTACGGTTACCTCCCAGAACTGTCGGGTCGTAAATGGCATCTTCATGCACCATCTTGTAATAATGACAAGCAGCGTGCATGGTAACGCGAATATTGGATACATCGATGGTTTGCAATTCAGAAGCAATTCGATTACGCATGACGTGCACCCACTCAGAGTAGTGAATGACTTCTTCCGGAATAACCAGTTTGCCATCGACCAGACGTCCGAGCTTACCCAGAATTTTTGTTACTTTCTCACGTAATTCTGCCGACTCTACCAGATACTTGCGGATTTCCTTGTAGTTACCAAACGAGGTTCCGCAATGAACCAGCGGGAAAAAATGACCCAACTCAAAACCGTGCTGTTTTCCAGAAACATACGCCTGATGGAAGTTACGCAAGAACACAGCAGCCAGTGACTCTACGTTACCAATTCCAGAACCATGATAATTCCATGCTGTACAGGAAGTCTGATCCGTTTCATCCAGATAATCCTTACCTGGTACAAAACCAAACTTGTTCATGGTCCATAGCAGTGATGTTGGATAGCCTGGTATATTGCCGCACTGTCCGCAGGATTTGTGATGCCACAACTGACTGGTAGGAATTCGCTTGTTCCATCCGAACAAGGTTTGCACATCGACTGGCTTATGGTCATCTGTAATGCGGTGAACAATTATTTCACCTTCTTTTTCCAGCTCCCACATGTGCACACGGATATCATCCATGCGCTCACCCAAATCGACGGTACGCTTGTCTACGTGCTTGCGTACCCATTCTGTCGCTTTAGCTGCATCTTCGTTGGACAGATTGGACTCCTGGAAAAAAGAGCCGTGCCCTGCAATTCCTTGTCCTTCTGTTTGGTTGGTTGTACTCATTGTGCTAACCTCCTGATGTTGAGTTTTCGGGGCCACTAGCAAGGCATTCGCCCCGCATCATTTCAGAATTAATCTTCCTGCTCTTCCAGCCAGTCTTCATATTCTTCACGCTTTTCATCGATAAAGTCTTCGATAACGTCAAAGAGATTTTCATCCATGGTTTCAAGGGAACTTAACACACCGGTCATTTCCCAAATGGTGTACATCTCAACAGAAGTTTTCAGGGAGACTTCCCATGCTGTATCTGTGGTCTGCAAAGTACGCACAGGAATCGCTTTGCGTAAGGTTTTGAGATCACCTTCTACTTTTTGAATATTTGGGCCCCAGTCAGGGAAGTGATCCGGTTGAATCATATCGGGTGAGAGCTGGTTTCCTGTGGTAATCAGCTTAAGCATAACCCGGCCGAATGGACGCAACACATCTTTGGCTGACTGCATACCATGCTTAATGGAAACTTCCCGCATAATCATTACCAGACCACCAGGAGAGTTCTTGAATGGGCAACGCGCTGCACAAGTCATACATTGCGCACAGGCCCAGATTTTTTCCTGCATGGCATCGTAAATCTGCTCGATGTTTTCTGTCCAAAGCAACTGAACAATTTCACGTGGGCTGTAATCATAGAATTGGGCAGATGGGCAGGTTGCAGTACAGATACCGCAGTTCAAACAGCCGTTCAGCTCGTGATCATAACGAAAATCATTCCGTATGTCGTCGAAGATTTCGCGCATTTCAGCGTAGGTTGCCATCGTCACCACCCCTTCAATATAAACAATATCTTAATAGACTATATATCAGTATAACACAAATACTTGACAATTTTAGTCGACTATAAAGCCGCACATAAATTCAAATAACACTTGACATAAAAGACGTTTATGTCCGAATATAACTCTAAACTAATATTTAAATCGACAAAAAGACGAATTGAAAAATTCGCTGATTGCTTTACGAAAAAAATATACATCATGGAACTAAAGTACACTTTAGCGCCATGATGAATTACAGAACAATACCGTCAGCAAGCATCCTGCTGACGGTATTTATCCAGCACTACTAGATGTAGAGACAGATATCTGTTTCGCCTGCAAATTCAAAGAACATTGCTGCTCCAGCATATTCCAGACCATCCAGGAAATCGCTATGCTCGAAACCAAATAATTCAACAGTCATTTGGCAAGCAATGAACTTAACTTCTGCTTCCTGACATAGCTCACGCAATTCGCTTACTGAAGCCACACCACAATTCTTGATGGTTTGCTTCATCAGGCCGGTTGCCAATGTCTCATATCCTGGAATAATTGCCTGAACTGCATTAGGAATATTCCAGTTTATCCCTTTAAACCACTTAGGACCAAAAGGCATCTTCATAGGCATACCTGGGTTGCCTAGCGGACTTACTTTTAATCCAGACAGGTCTTTACGCACCAGCTGCAAGCCATAGAAAGTAAAAAATATCTGTACTTCATAGCCCAGAGCAGCAGCTGTGGAGGCCAAAATAAATGGTGGATATGCCCAATCGAGCGTACCTTTTGTTGCGATAATCGCTAATTTTTTCTCGTCCATGCTCAGTCTCCTTTTGAAATTATCTGCTGTGCGCCTGTTTCTGTTCTATTGGAATCTGAGTATTTATTTTTTCTTCATGAAGAAAGTGTACTCACCACCTGCTTCAGCTGAGGAAAGCAATTCATTACCGGTTTGCTTGGCAAAAGCCTGAAAATCTTTAATAGCGCCTGGATCGGTTGCTACAATTTTCAAAACTTGGCCAGTAGTCAATTCACCCAATGCTTTCTTGCTGCGCAAGATTGGTAGTGGGCAATTCAGACCGCGAGCATCCAGTTCTTTATCAAAATTCATGTGACTCTCCTTAAACAAACCTGTGGTTAGTAATTAAAAAATACTCTTTATAAAGCAGCCATAAAGATAATGCAACCCATTTCTTGATTGGTTATATCTTTTGCTTTTAAATTTAGCACATTGCAGCCAGCGGCATACCATCCCGCATCCATGCCAGAATACCACCTTGCAAATTGTACACGTCATCATGCCCCTTGGAAGACATAAATGCACACGCCTGCGCAGAACGGGCACCTGACTGGCAATAAAAAATGGTTGGTACGCCTGTATTCAGTTCATTCGCCTTCAGCGGCAGCAGGTGCAGTGGAATGTGTTTTGCACCTTCAATCATGCCACGCGCCACTTCAGCATCGGTTCTTACATCGATCAGCAAAACGCCTTCTTGAGATTTGGCGGACTTAAGCCCTTCAATATCAATTTCTTTAAAGCCGAACATGTTTCACTACCTCAGAGTAACCATCAACAAATACTAATATACCAAATTTCTCATTTATTGCAAATAGGTTACACTCTCATTTAGCAGCGTTGTGCTCCATGAAACAGATTTACCACATGTCGCGCCTCAGCGAAAAACAACCACCGCTCTGCAATCAACCCCAGCAAAGCCATCAGTGCAACAATAATAGTCAGCCCGCTAGTCAGCGTTCCAAACACACCAAATAGAGCCAGCAGCGGAATCAAAAAGCCCGCACTAAATACAAATGCTTTCAGAAATAATGCATACTGGCGCGCCACCTGAAATCCAAATTCCTGTGTCAGGAAAGTTCCATGAGTATGACCTGCGTCCAACAATTTGACACGGGCACGTGTAAAACCGGTTGCCGTGTTAATCGTTGATACAACCCCTGGATTCGCAATCCAGAAATAATATATAGCCTTGAGCGCTGCAGCAAAAACCAATAACGCCAATACAATATTGAGATAACTATTGATTTCGACATTTCCCGATTGCGCAACGATGAGCAACAACAACGCTCCTGAAAAATGCCCCAGGAGCAAGTAGTTAGCTGGTACAAGCGGTGTATTCCATTGCCGGATAGTTTTCAGGCAGCCGTAAATCATGCCGGTACTGAAAATAGTGATCCAGGCGAGCAGCATGGACATTCCGCCTGCAAGCATGCGTAAAGTTTCCAACTCCTTCATCCCTAGCCAGGTCAACCCAAGATAAACCACTGCAAATGGAAAAAATACCATGGCAAACACTCCTTCGCGCGAAAGCCATGATGTACGCCAACGACTAAAGGCGCGCCATGCATTTTTCGGATTTGCGAGGTGGAACATGGAGGACATCAGACCAGCAGAAATCAGCACCAATCCTAGAACACCTGCTATTAAAAGTTGATTTGTTGATAACCCACCACCTAATTTCAGGGCATCTGCCAGATATAGCAAGGCAAACAAGCCAAACCCTGCGCCTGAACTTACAGTAAAAAATATGACACTAAAAGCTGGATGCATTACTTAAACTCCAAAATCCTGTTTGCGGAGAATCAGGTTGAGGTGTGATTCCAGTATAGGAACACACCCAACTCACCCCAAAATTATCGCTTAACAATCCTGTTTGCAAAGCCCTTTAATTTCTCTTTAAACCCAGGTTTCCCGAGATTTTCAGTAGGTATAGGTTTCGCTTTTCTCACAGGAAGATACTGGTTAGTCGGGTTATAACCTAATTCAGGTAACAACGCATAGCCACCGCGCTCACGCACTTCGATACTGACTGCAGAGTTTGGATCATCGAAATCACCAAACATGCGGGCATGGGCCGGACAGGTATTCACGCAAGCTGGCTGGCGCTCTTCAACCGGAATTTTCAGATCATATATACGATCAACACATAACGTGCACTTTTTCATGGTTCCGCTTTCACGATCCAATTCGCGCGCACCGTATGGACAAGCCCAAGAACAGTAATTACAGCCCATACATTTGGTTTGATCTACCAGCACTATCCCATCTTCTGCCCTCTTATAGGACGCGCCCGTTGGACAGACTGTCACACAATCCGCATCTTCACAATGCATGCATGACATCGGGAAATTGATGGTTTTGTTATTTGGATACTCGCCAACTTCATAGTGGCGGATCCGGTTAAACCAGACACCTGACGGTTCAGCGCCATAGGGCTGATAATCAGTCATCGGAGCTGTAGTCCCCGATGCATTCCATTCTTTACATGCTACTGCACATGCATGGCAACCCACACAGACATCAAGGTCAATAACTAAGCCTAAACGCATTTAAACTATTCCTTTCAAAAGGCAATGAGCAATACGAACATTGCTCAACCTGGATTTATTCATCGCTACGCGCGTTATAGCGCAATACGTCTGGTCGCTCTGCATCATCGCCCGGAACTCGCTTGATTTCCGGGAACTCTGGCCAGCTACCTGTTTCACCTTCAGCTGCCTTGTATATTTTGACCCGTAGATCAAACCACGCAGCTTGCCCGGTAACAGGATCCGAGTTGGTTATCCGGCGCTCACCCTGCTTAGCTGGCAGCAGTTCGGATATCAGATGATTCAGCAAGAATCCTTTGGTTGCTTCAGAAGCATCCGGCTTAAGACCCCATGCGCCCTTCTGCTTGCCGATGGCGTTCCAGGTCCAGATCGTATTTTCCTGGCAACCTTCCATGGTCTTCATCTGGCAGCGAATCTTGCCGTTATGGGATTCAACCCAAATCCAGTCGTAATCTTTCAGACCCATGCGCGCTGCCTGACCAGCGTTCATGTACATATAGTTCTGAGCCAGCAACTGGCGCAGCCATACATTCTGGGAATCCCATGAATGGTACATCAGCATCGGACGCTGAGTCAGTGCATAGAAAGGATATTCCACATGATTTACGCGTGTAGATTCAAGCGGTTCGTACCACATAGGCAGCGGGTCAAAATATTTTGCCAGACGCTCGCGATCGACCGGGTTGTTAGGCTGAGGTCCATCGTACAATCCTTGGCCTGCCAGTCTGAATTTTTGCATCGGCTCTGAATAAATTTGCATGATAATTGGTTCTGCCTTACCGACAAAACCGACATCTGCTGCCACTTCCAGATAATCCTTGTTGGCGTAGCGCATGTATTTCATGTTATCCGGCCAGTGGTGTGCGAAGAACGACTCGTTCTCAATGTACTTTTCCCACTGGTTTGGATTTGGCTCACCTTTGAGTGATTTTTCGCCATTCTTGCCACGCCATCCGGCCAGGAAACCTACGCCTGGTGAACGCTCATAATTGACGATAAAGTCTTTATAATCCTTGAACTTTCGATCACCCTCTTTTGTGGTAAAAGCCGGGAACTTCAGACGTGAGGCCAACTCGACCAATACGTCTTGCCATGGGCGGACATCACGATCAAGTGCAACAAGCGGGTGTCGAATGGCATCGGCTGCCGCATCCGGCTCTGAAATCGGCCTGTCCAGCAATGAAATAGTGTCGTAGCGCTCCAGGTAAGTGGTATCCGGTAATACCAGATCAGCAAAGTTCACCATTTCGGAATGGAATGCATCTGCAACCACCAGGAACGGTATTTTGTACTGATCCGGCTCTTCCGGATCTTTTTCACGCAACATTTCCTGTACGTTTTTGGTATTCATGGTGGAATTCCAGGCCATGTTTGCCATAAACAGAATCAACGTATCCAGCGCATAGGGATCATGGTTGGTAGCATTGGTAATAACCATGTGCATCAGGCCGTGAGACGCAATGGGGATTTCCCATGAATAGGCTTTATCAATGCGCAACGGATTACCGTTGTGATCTATCACCAGATCTTCCGGGCGCGTCGGAAAACCAAGCGGGGGACGCGATAACGGAGTATTCGGCGCATTGATAATATCAATGTTATTTTCTGGCAACTGATGCGGCGGAATTGGTTTTGGATAAGGTGCACGCGCACGGAAATTACCCGGACCATCCAGCGCGCCAAGCAGCATCTGAATCAGGTGCAGTGCACGGCAGGCATGAAAGCCATTTGAGTGAGCAGCAATACCACGCATCGCATACATTGCCACTGGACGACCAATGACTTTGTCGTGCTTGCGGCCATAAATATCTGTCCATTCAATATCCAGCACTACTTCTTCCTTGAATGCGACATGCGCCATTTCAAGAGCGATTTTTTCAATTGTTTCTGCTGGCACGCCCACTTCATTTGCGACATTTTCTGGCGCATAGCGATCATCAAGATAGCGTTCAGCGGTCATGCTCAGTACGGTTTTCACCTTACGACCATCAGGCGCTACGAATTCACCGAATAGTGCAGGAGCGGTACCGGCTTCCATACCGCTTACGAATGCTTCTTTCTCAAGATCCCATACCAGCGGCACATCATTTTCATCGCGCAGGAACAAACCATCGCCTACCTGGCCAGGGGTTTGCACAACCAGCCAGGGTGAATTGGTATAACGCACCAGAAAATCATAATCAAACAGTTCGCGCGACAGCAGCACATGCACCATCGACAGCGCGAGCAGTCCATCCATACCAGGCTTGATTGGCACCCATTCATCTGCAATAGCAGAATATCCGGTACGCACCGGATTAACCGTCACAAATTTGCCACCATGACGTTTAAGCTTTTCCAGACCAATCTTGATTGGATTGGAGGAGTGGTCTTCAGCTACGCCCCACATAATGAAATACTTGGCAAAATCCCAGTCTGGCGCACCAAATTCCCAGAACGAGAAGCCAATGGAGTACAAGCCAGCTGCAGCCATATTTACAGAACAGAAACCACCGTGTGCTGACCAGTTTGGCGTACCGAACTGCTGCGCCCAAAGACCGGTCAGTGCTTGCATTTGATCACGACCAGTGAAGAAACCTAGTTTGGATGGATTGGTGGAGCGGATTTCCTCCAACCTTTCGGTCAGCATATCCAGCGCCTGATCCCACTCTATCTCTTCAAACTCACCATCACCGCGCTCAGAACCCGGCTTTCTCAACAGCGGTTTACTGAGTTTGGCAGCCGAGTACTGCTTCATGATTCCGGCTGAACCCTTGGCACACAAAACGCCCTGGTTAGTTGGATGGTTACGGTTGCCTTGAATAAAGCGAACCTTGTTATCCTCCATGGTCACCTTAATGCCACAGCGGCAGGCGCACATGTAACAAGTAGAAAATTTAATTTCCTGCTTGTCGTGATTTTCTGTCTTAACAATGGCGTTCATCGCGTCCCAATCTACCTAAATAAAAATCATTTACATATCCGGCCAAAAAAAAGCAGGGCAGAATTACTCAATAGACAACTTTTTGCAAAATTGAAAGCAAAAAAATCTGCTCCTGGCAATATTTGCCTGGTTCAGTATTAGTTTATATACGATTATTTGTGCTGACCGGAGCAACTTGGTAAGTGTATTAACCAAGCTTTACAGCATGTTAGGCATGCTATCTAACGACCAATCGTATTACTTTCTACTAATATTCTGCTGGAAAGAATTAATTTGAGCAACCCCGATTTTTTAATCATGCAATTAATTTAGTTTATTTGCCAGTTAAAAACTTTAATGTTAGAGTATTATAATGTACTTTGAATGCAAACCATTCTCTTTGGGCTATACTTCGGCTATCAATAAGTCTCAGGTATATTCAACCGACTATTCAGTTTGCCTGGTTATTTTTACTTAACCAAATTAACCCGTTATTAAGGAGTTGTTACGGTGGACAAAAACGCATTTAAGCAGGACACCCGTTACACTATCACCTGGCGTTCGCCTGAAGGGAAATTACGTCCTGCGAATATTTATGTGTATCGTTTGTATGAAACATTCATGATTGCCCGGATGACTGAGAAATCAGGGTTGTTATACAAAATTGCTTATACTGATATTATCAAGATCGTCAAAGAAACTTCTGTTGATGCCGAACATCAGTTCATGATTCCCGCCGCCATTCTGGATGAAAAAGTCTGGAAAGATCGTACTGTCATGGATCGTTATTCTTCTTCCCCTCACATGGGTAAGTAAGACTGAAAGACTTCATAAAAACGGGGCCTGAGAGCCTCGTTTTTGTTTCAGCTATGGGTTCATGTTTGGATTAATCAGTCTGGCTGTCAGTTTCTGTTCGTTATCAACCTTTACTTTACCTCGGTTCGAACGTAGCCTGTTCAATTCCAGCCACAATTCATTTGCTAGTTCCGACAGGGATTTTTCAGCTTTGTCGCTGCCATAGCATGCGATTTCCAGGATTTGAACCAATTCACGCAACCGTGTATTCACGCCGAAGCTCTCTTCCATCAATTCAAGCCAATTCTGCAAGGTTGCACTTTCCATAGTGCCATCACCCCAGTTAAACGCCTGAAGTGCCTTATTTAAGTCCTGATAAGTTGCTGCAACTTTGATGCGCAACAAGGATGCGTTTCTTTCACCATTTCGGCGCAGTTGCTTCCACAACATTGCGCCTGCAGAAGCAACCAGGATAAGTAACAATAGCACTGTGCCTGCTTTGAGTAGATGAGATCTCAAGGGATTCAATACTTCAAGCGTCTGCCCTTCATAGTGAAAAGATGTCAGTAGACCACTAGCGGGGTCAAAATACGGTATGTCGATATCAGGCAAGCGTATTTTGCCGGCACGTAATGGCTTGAACGGGATCTCGACCATCCATGTCTGCAAGGGAGAAATGGCCCGTTCCTGCTTTTCAATGCGAATTAAAAACGGATAAAGCTGTAACGCGTCACTTCCATGCAGAGCTGATAGCAATTGCGCTATTCCCTCTTCGCTTAGCCCTGCTCCCTGAATAGTCATTTCCCAATTTTCAGGGCGGTTCAGCAAAATTTTCTCAGGCAATGCTTTTATTGAAACGAGTATTTTTCCAATGGGTACAAATACGGGCAAATAAAAAAGTACGGGGGCTACGTCCAGCTTGACAGGCGGTATTGCATAACGCAAATTTATGCCGAATTTTACAGCAGAGAGCATGGGAAATCGTACAGTAGCGACGCCTTCCCGTAGCGGCATAACTGACCATGCGTATCGATGAACTGTCACACTGCTTCCATCAATCATTTCATCACGCTGCGTTTCAGCCAGCTGCCGCACATGCATCCCTGATGCCAAAATATCTTTGGGTGGTAACCATTGCAGGCTGCCATCATCAGTAATTTCCATGTATAGCGTATTTGCTTGCCTTACACGATGATGTGTTGAATCAAAAAAGACTTTAATCCCTACTTGTGGTGTTTGCGGGCCTGAATCAGCTACCTGCACGGACAACGGTTTACTTTTTTTACCCAAAAATTCCAGTACTGGTAATTGAAGGTGGCCTGCCCGTAAAGGATAGAGCGTGAGTAACATGATTTCGGTCACCACTTCGTGCATATTTATCATTTCTGTTTGTGAACGGCTAGAAACTGCATAAATCTCAAAATCCTTTTTAAGCGGCTCCAGATTGATTGCAGCAATCGGTGAAGCGGCTGCTTGCACATGAATTTCAACGTTCAATGCCTCACCAAACACCAAAGCACTTTTGTCCGCTTGCACTGACAAAACCATTTGTGCCATGAGCATGCCCGGCCATGTCATGGTGAAGATCAAAATACTCAACAGAATGCACCTCACCATGGCAATATTTCTCCAGGCGGAGCTGTGTCTTTCAATGCTTCGAGTTTCATCAGTTCTTTTTGCAAGGCCATCGGTTTATCTGCGACCAGTTCCAGCTTTTTTAATGCTGCACGATACAATCTATCTGCTTCTGCCGTATTGCCGGGACTACTTTGACTATCCGACTTACCTGCCTGCCTTAGCCTGGCTTCTGAACTGGCTGATTGAGCATTGTCCGACCGGGCAATTGGGCTTTTCTCAACGACTGAAGGTTCCATAGAGACAGGAATATCTCCTATTTCTCTCCCCAAATCGCCCCCTGTTTGTGATCCACGCCGCCCCAAAATGCCTTCGCTGTATTTATCCAGTTTGACCTGTTTGGCTAATTTACCGGCTGAGAGCGCCAGATTTGCTCGGGCGGATGGATTGCCCGGCGCATAACGCAGCACACCGAGATAGGCATCGGATGATGCGCGATAGTTTCCTGCCTGAAAGTAACCGTTCCCCAGATTAAATAATGCTTTTTCTCGTTGTTTAGCGTCTTTTGCCTGTAGCAAAGCGCTACTGAACTGCTTGACTGCGTAGTGATAGTCTTTGCGCCTGTATGCAGCCGCACCTTCTCCCATACGTGCTTCATAACCGTGGAGCTGGGTATAAAGTGTTTGTGCGAGAGTATAATTTTTCTGGCGATAGGTACTATATGCTTCCAACCATTCTGACTCTGCTGCATAAGCTTTGGATCCACCATAATTTGAAAAAGACAGCAACACGACAAATATGGTGGCTACCCCTGCAGGATTAGCGCGATTCAACTTGATGGAAAAAAAATACCAGGTAAACAATACAAGTGAAAGCATCAAAAACCAGGGATAGAGTTCATGCCATGCGTGCACGTTTTCTGCAGGCTGTTTGCTGCCGGGAATTGTCAGCAACCCCTTTTCGTAAATCTTCTGCCAATCCGAATCCCCATCTTCCACTTGCGTGAACTTTCCATTCGCCAGTTCTGCTAACGATGCAAAACCGGCCTGATCCAGCCGACTGATTACAGGCACCCCATCCTGCTCCACTATCCCACCGTCCGCCAACGGAATAGATGCACCCAGTTTCGTTCCCAACCCTAGTATATAGAGGGAAACCTGGCTTTTCTTCAGTTGTCTGGCAGATTCAAGAAGTTCCACCCCCTGCTTACCAGAAAACGCGCTGGCTTCTGCATCAGTGATTAACAGAACTGCGCGACTCTCTGATTTTTCCAGCAGCAATTTTTGGCGGGCCAAGTCCAGAGAAGCTGCCATTGCAGTACCGGGCACTTCAAATAAAGCAGGTTCTGCCAACTGAAGATAGAATTGGAATGCTGCATAGTCACTTGTTAATGGCATGACAAGGCCGGCACTGCCGGAAAAGGCGATTAAACCAATACGCTCGCCATGCAATTGGGGGATTAAATCCTGTAATTCCAGCTTGGCACGTTGCAACCGGCTAGGTGAAATATCTTTTGCCTGCATGGAAGGCGAGACGTCCAGCACCACCATCACGTCCATACTGTGCTGATGGAGCGAAGGCATTTTTTGTCCACTCGAATTGACAATGGGCAAACGTGGCCCAGCTGCTGCACAGGCCAGCAAAGCCCACGCAGCCAGAAGAATGAGCGTATGCCATACCCCCTGATTTAAACCAACATTACCGCGCATCACCCAAGGGTGCAAATGGCTGTCTGCGTAATGCAGCACCTTTGCGCGTTTCAATTTCAGTAGCAGCAACATGACCAAGGGCTGCAGCATGAGCAATCCCCACCAGGCATTGCGCCATTCCAGTTGAGACAACTCTCCCATGATAATCATATTGCCAACCTGCGAATCTGACGCATACGCGCTATGCTTAACAATCCGACGGCCAGCATTAACGGGAGCAAGTACCATTCCTGTATATTTCGACGCGTTGAAGGACGCGTAACCGTTTTTTCAAGCTTACCGATATCCTGCACCACCTTGTGCAATGCATCGGTATTGCCTACCCTGTAATAGCGCCCGCCTGTCAAGCTGGCTATATCTTTCAAACTGAGTTCAGATGAAGCTTTCGCAGGTGCAGATGCGCGCTCGCTTAATGCAAAAGGTTCATCCCCGATTTGCACTGCATAAATGGGTACACCCATACGCCTGGCCAGTTCAACGGCCTCACGTGGGCTGATATCCCCAGCGGTATTGTCTCCATCTGTAAATAGAATCAATGCGGGCCGCAGTTTCGGGCGTGTTTGTAACTGCTTTAGCGCCAGGCCCACAGCATCACCGATTGCCGTATCGTCTCCGGCCACGCCTACTTGCACTTGTCTGATCATGGCGGTCACTAACGCCCGATCAAATGTAGGGGGAACCAGTGTCGCTGCCAGCGTACCAAATGCAATCACCCCAAAATGATCTCCCTGCCTTGCTGCAATAAATTCACTGACCACCCCTTTCAGGACATTCAAACGCTCAACAGACTGACCATTCATCTCAAAATCATTAATGCTCATCGTTTTTGATGTATCAATCAACATAACGATTTCACGTCCTTCCGGATTTTCCGGAATCCATTCTCCAATGCGCTGTGGCTGTGCCAATGCCAGCACCAGCAATCCGATCGCCAACCCATTAAGCATGACATGCCGACGAGCAGTGGCTGCTGAAACATTTTTACCCTCTGCGATCACGCTCAGGTCAGGATGTTCCAGCACTATTTGGGCGTGATTGAGTTCTTTTTCCAGCTGCGTTTTAATCCCGGCATGCCACACCAGCACTAGCAATACGGGAATCAATAACAACCATTCAGGATGTGCGAGGATAATCATGGACTATACCGCCTCAGCCAGATTTCCGTTTGCACAAATAATGCTTCCAGTTGCTGATTATCTAAAGTAACATCTGGTGCATATCGCAATGTGTCCAGCCGTTGAATAAACGGTGACCAGAGTGCAACATCCTCTTCTTGAAAACCAGGAGGGGGGGCTTCTGGAAGCAGGCGTGCCAGGGACAATCCGCGCCGCAATTCCAATGCCAACATAAAAACCATTTCATGACTATTCAATTCACCCGCAGAAATATGCTGTCGCAACGCCTTCAGACGCTTAACGGCTAACCTGGAAGACTTTTTCTTTCGCCACCAGAATAGTAAACCTGCTACCAGCAAGACGGTGCAGACAATCACTGCTACGAGCCAGACTTCGCTGTGTGACGCTTCTTGCAAAGGGGCCACTGGCTCAACGATATCAATCAGGCTGGAAACGGATTCATTCATAACGGATGCTGGAAAACAAACTGAATGGATCGCTATCCGTCGTGCATTGATGAAGTTGCACGCCAATTCGCTCAAACAGCATGCGCTGTTTCTCATGCATCACTGCGGCTTCACGCTGAAAAATTTCCCTTACACCCTGATTTGCCGTATCCAGCCAGCGCAATTTTCCTGAAGCCAAGTCATGGAAGCGCATCAACCCTACGTCAGGTAGTTTTTCTTCCGCTGCATCCAGTACTTGCACCACTATCAGTTCGTGGTGAGATGCCAACCGCAGTAAGACAGGCAGATCCTGTTCATGCAATTGACTGAAATCACTGATAAGAAACAATCTTGTACCTCTGGTTAACAGGGTATCCAGATGCCGCAACATCGCTGTGAAGGTGCGGGCTTCTTCCTGAGATTCTTCAAGCAATGGAGGACATGGTGAAATTGCAGCGCGTACTAGTCGAGTCACCCCTTCTTCACCATTTCTGCAAGGTAACGTGAACCCGCCTGGCTGCCAGATTGTGCCACCAATACATGCGTTGCTACTCATGGCGCCAAAAGCAAAGATAGCGGCAATTCTGGCCGCCAGGGTGGCTTTCAACTGAACGCAAGTACCAAAGCGCATGCTGGCACCCCGATCTACTACTATATGCAATGCAGGCTGATGCTCTTCACGGTAAATTTTAAGATAGGGTTTACCTGTACGTGCCGTTGTCCGCCAGTCCATATCCCGTACTTCATCGCCGTGTTGATAGGGTCGCACTTCCTCGAAATCAAGACCACGCCCTAGATAGGCAGAGCGATAATTACCGGCATGCCGGTAATGCACCTCTCGCGACTGACCTTGAGCAAAATTCATGGCTTGTACACGCCGGATAATTTCAGCCAGATCATCATCACCCAAGAGCGGAGAGTGGATGCCATCATTATCGGTCGGCGAAACAGATGAAATCAGGCGCTTAAAAAAACTGCCCGGAATTTTCACCCTCTTCAACAATTCAATTATCCTAAAAACCTTAGTTGGATGGGGTGGAGTGTGCTGTTTTTGGAGTGCAGGGAAAGGCGCAATGCCGCAGAATGGTCATTCCATTTCAAGGAGTTGCAACGCTGCCCTGTGCTGCAAAAACTGTGCAATCCAACCCATAGTGGACTCACCAATCTGGTGAACCACAAAATCATCAAAAAATTTATTAGAGCCATAATGTTAAATATCCCGTCTAGCGGTCAACTGAGGTTTCTAGGATTATCCCGTTCAGGGTACCGGCACCACTGCAAGGAGTTTCCGGATCATGTCATCGCAGGAAATTTTTTCCATACGTGCTGTGAAACTGGGAATAATGCGGTGACGCAGACAATCTGACGCAACCTCAAATATATCGTCAGGCGTAACAAATCCCCGGCCATTCAAGTAGGCTACAGCCGCTGCGGCATGGGCAATCGCCAACGAACCCCGAGGACTGGCGCCGACCTCAATAAAACTTGCAAATTGCGGCAGCCACTTGCCAATATCCCGCGTAGCGCCAACCAACGCCACAATGTATCCTTCCAGAACAGGGTCAATATGAATCTGCTTCACTTCTTCACGCGCCGCCAATATTGTCTGTACATCCACTCCGGACGATCCATTCTGCTCCCCCGTGCCTGACAATCGCTCGCGGTCGCGTTGCAATATGAGCAGTTCTTCCTCTGCACTGGGGTAATCCAGTACAACATGCAGCAAAAAACGGTCCAGTTGTGCTTCTGGCAACGGATAGGTGCCAGCTTGCTCCAGTGGATTTTGCGTTGCCATCACCATGAATAATGGTGGTAAAGGACGAGTGACGCCGCCCACCGTAATCTGGCGTTCCTGCATTGCTTCCAGCAGTGCTGATTGCACCTTTGCAGGTGCACGGTTGATTTCATCTGCCAGAATAATCTCATGGAATAACGGGCCTTCAGAAAAGCAGAAACTGCCTTCTTGCGGGTTATAAATATCCGTTCCGGTCAGATCGCCAGGAAGCAGGTCAGGAGTGAACTGGATGCGCCGAAAACTGCCATGCACGCCGGATGCCAGAGCCTTTACGGCCGTAGTTTTTGCCAGACCAGGCAGCCCTTCCACCAGAATATGTCCACCCGTCAACAAGCTAATCACCAACTTATCAAGCAAATCTTTCTGACCGACGATGACGCTTTCCAGATAGTTGCGCAACTCGAGAATTCT
>JAYVLG010000097.1:0-2598 GCA_043759595.1 Sulfurirhabdus sp.
TGGACCAGCCAGGGGTCGGGTATGGGTAACACTAATCAAAAAAAATTACGGGCGTTTCCGGATGAGAACTAACTAAATAATTCAAATATTATTTTTAATCATTCTCTGCTTCACCTGGTTGGGGAGATTGCTATGGGTTGGATTGCACAGTTTTCGCAGTACAGGGCGGCGTTGCTACTCCTTGAAGTAGAATAACCATTCTGAGTCATTGCGCTTTGCCCTGCGCTCCAGCTGGACTGATTAACGTGAGAATCATGAACGCAAATAGCGAGTTAAGAATAAGTTGCTATGACTGATTTACTTTGCGTAAAGCTGCGCGCCTGCCACGCTTCACGTTAATGCCAGCCAAAATAAGTAAACCTGCTACAAAATAACTGCCAGTAATCAATATGGCGAGTCGGTGATCACCTTTTGAAATCCAGCTTACCAGCCCGTAAGTGATTGGCCCCAGAATGGAAGAGAATTTCACGGCAAGTCCCCACAAGCCAAAAAACTCTGCTCGCCGCGCAACAGGGCTTAATAAACCGACCAGAGCACGCCCCGCAGATTGACTGGAACCCATACAGACACCGGCAAGGTTGGCGGCTAGCCAGAATTGCGTCGGGCCTTTTGCATCCCAAGCCAGTAAAATCATTCCGATCCACCCCAACAATGTAAGTGTAATGGTGGGAATGTGTCCTATGCGATCTTGCACGTGGCCAAACAGAAACGCGCCGATCGCCGCAGTAATGTTGACCACAAAAATAAGCATAATGGTTTGCTGCATCGTGAAATGCATTGCCTGCTGCGCATAGATAGCAGCGAGGGTAATCACTGCCTGAATACCTGCCTGATAAAATACCGTGCATACCAGAAAACGCCGTAAATCACGGAACTGTTTTGCGCGGCGCAAGGTTTGGCCCAGGCGCGCGAATGATTCCTGGATAATGTTCAGACCTTGCAAATGGGGTTGCGGCAAGGCGCGCTCTTTCAGGAACAGAAACGTGGGCAGGCTGGAAAGGGCAAATAAAGCAGCGGTAATCAGCATGGTAACAGGGACAAAATCTGTTGCTTGCAGGTTTTGTCCCTGTGCCCAGGCCACATAGGCCAGACAAGCACCAAGACTGACTAAGCCACCCACATATCCCAGGCTCCAGCCCCAGCCGGATACTTTTCCCAGGGCGCGTCCACGGGCCAGTTCCGGTAAGAAAGCGGCTATCAGATTTTCCCCGCAGCCATAAAAAAAATTGGAGAGGACAATTAGCGGGATAGTCAGCCATAGACTGTTGGGGCCCGCAAAGGCGAGCAGTGCGGTAAATGTCACACAGCCAATTGTCGTAGCGGCCAATAGTTTCTTTTTAGCAGCATAGGCATCTGCATAAGCGCCGATGACTGGCGCAACGAACATAATGAGGGCGTAGGAAACCGCCAGCGCAAGCGTCCAGGAAAATGTGGCCCATGGGGCATTGCCTGCCACAACCGAAACAAAATAAGCGTTGAAAATGGCAGTGATGACCACCGTGGTATAGCCGGAATTGGCGAAATCATACATTGCCCATGACCAGATTTCGAGAGGAGTGACTGTCTTTGCCAAGGAGCGATGCATGGTTTTTCTTGACTTATCCGAGTGTGAAAACGATATTGTTATTTATTAGGGTAGCGAATGTAAAACGTATTCTTGGTTTTGCAGTCTGGTAATCACGGAAATCAACAAAGTGGAGTAGGTAACAGTGACAAATAACAATGATGTAATACGAAGTGTTCGCTATGCGCTAGACCTGAGTGAACCAGCGATTGTAGACATATTTAAGCTCGACGGTTATGAAATTGATCGTATAACAGTATCGAATCTTTTGAAAAAGGAAGATGAAGCAGGTTTTGTTGAATGCAGTGATGAGATTTTGGCTTTCTTTCTGGATGGTCTGGTGGCTTATAAAAGGGGCAAGCGGGAGGGAGCGGAAGAGGTCGCTCAACCGGAGCCTGTTCGTTTAACCAATAATATGATCCTGAAAAAGCTCAGAGTGGCTTTTGAGCTAAAAGAAGAAGATTTGCATGACATCTTGAAGCTGGCTGATTTTGAATTGTCAAAGCCTGAAATGAGTGCCTTGTTCAGAAAAAAAGGGCATAAGAACTATCGGATTTGTGGCGATCAGTTGCTCAGATATTTTCTTAAAGGGTTAACTATTCGGTTGCGAGGCTAATTTCTAGTTAGTTCTCATCCGGAAACGCTACAACCCCCTCTCCCCTTGTGGGAGAGGGTTGGGGAGAGGGGTTGAATTTCAAGGCGTTACCACCCTCACCTTGGCCCTCCCCCATCAAGGGGGAGGGGAAAACAGATGTTTGCGGATGAGAACTAATTACGTAAGTTTGAAGATATATGTTGCGTGATAAGCGCGCAGAATAATCCTAAAAACCTTAGTTGGATGGGTTGGAGTGTGCTGTTTTTGGAGTGCAGGGCAAGGCGCAATGACGCAGAATGGTCATTCCATTTCAAGGAGTTGCAACGCCGCCCTGTGCTCCAAAAACTGTGCAATACAACTCATAGCGGTCTCACCAATCTAGTGAACCAGAAAATCATCAAAAAATTTATTAGAACTATGATGTTAAATATCCAGTCTA
>JAYVLG010000098.1:0-5632 GCA_043759595.1 Sulfurirhabdus sp.
AACAGTCTATGGCACAGTCGCTCACGAAATGGCGTACCTTGGTGTGCCGACCATTGCCTGTGCGCATCATCCGCATATCAGCTTTAGTTTTTGTAGAACGGCGCGTAGCCGGGATGAATATGCCGATCTATTGCAGAACTCCACACGCTTTTGGATGGATAAAGCGACCATGCACCGTGAGAGCTTGATTTTCTACTATATGCACAGCCTGAACCTAAGTGAGGAAATGAAGGTACTTAGAGATGCTGCAATGGGATTTCGCAAAGCTTGTGAAGAAAATAACGGGCAGCACGATCTGGCCGGAATGCTGAGTAAAATTGCTGCACTTCCGGGCTATGAGCAAAGCATCAGTCGGCTGGCCGGGAAATGATGCAACTGCCTATGAGCCAAAGGGGTGTAATGGTATCTGCCCCATTATGCCTAGCGATCCTCGGTCTATGCCCTTTTATTGCCGGCCAGACTTTGCATGGTTGGTGAACTTATCGGAGGGAACATGCGTCATCCAATAATTGATTATTCCGCTCATCCGGCGTACGCGCCGTATCAGAGTAATTTGCGCTATGACGAAGATTTCGTCTTGCAACAAATTCAAGAGATCGATGAGCAACATGCGAAATTTTGTGCGTTGACTTCACCGTCCGATAAAGATGCGGAGGATGCTTTGGCGCACGCACAAAAACGTATGGAACAAATTTTGCGCCATGCCAAGGAACAAGACATCTCCATCCTCGCTGAGGAATGGCTACACTCTACGGCCAAGTGGACGATCACCGACTTGAGCCATGAATATGCGCGCAGAACCTTTTCAGAGCGAGAATATCCGGGGCAGACACTTTCATCCGAAAAATCGAAGCAGCTTGCGTTGATGCAGGAGCAAGGAATGTATATCACCGATCTACCGCCAGATGATTATGCTGATATTCGACAATTGGCACTGGCACATCGGCCAGAACTGCGTCAAAGAGCCATTTCGGATCGGTTCAATCGGGCAGTGACGAATGTGGCCTTCAATTCACCGTTGTGGAAAGCCATCAAACATGCGTCAAAAGAAGCGGGAATCCTTGATGTATTAAGTGAGCTCAAGCGGAATCGAATGACCATGCTGGGAGCCGGTCTGGAGTATTCGTGTCCGGAACAGGATTGGTATCAGAGCCTTTATGCGGATGTTGGGCTCACGGATAGTCCGATGCAGTACCTGCATTTTGACGAGGGCGATTGTTTACCGAAATCCATGATTTACGTGACGCCAGTAAATGAGGAGAATGGTCCGACCCGGGCAATTCCCGGGAGTAATCGCAGGGAAATATCAGAGTGCCAGATCCGCATGCACAAGGCCTTGGATCGGGTTGTGGGAGATCGCTACGCAAAATTCGTGCGGAAGGCACATTACCGGCCTTTAGCTAGGCATGCCGAATTGCGCCGTATTTTTATGGAATTGCCAAAGCCGTTTCAAGGGTCAAGTCATTTTGGTGACGATGTGCTTGCAGGGACGGTGCTAGCCGATAGTTTGGCAAAGCTGGAGATGCCCTACCTGAGCCAAGGAGGACAGGCTTTAGTGTTTGATGGCCCGCACCTGCTGCATCGTGGCAGTCTCGTTAAATCGGGTGAGCGAATGGCACTACAGGTGATCTATCGGAATCAAAATCAGGAGCACATCAAATCACATTTATCCAAAGAGACTTTGTTAAAGGATCAGGTCGCGCTGGCGAAGAAATATGTGCGCAAGTTTGTGATGGGATATGTGTGACCGATTTATTTGAGGATAAAGGATGTCGAATGATTCGTCGTTTTGTCGAACAACGCAGAAAAGCGAAAGAAACCGCTTTGCTTCCCGTTAAGAATGCCATCCTTGGCGCGGAACGAATGGTTGGTGTGGATGTAGGATCTGCCGGAGGCTTGCAGCCTCATTGGCGTTCTTATGCAGGGATTGTGGAGTTCTATCTTTTTGAGCCGCATCAAGAAAGTTATGAAAAACTGAAAGCGTTGTTTTCAGCCTCGGCGCATTCGAATCTGTTCCATGTGCTCCCCATCGGGTTATCCGAGGCTGGCGGAGAGCGTACTTTATACATGCTTAACTGCCCGACCGGCAGTTCACTGTATCCGGTGAATCCAGCCAGTGAGTTTGCCAGCCCGGACAATAGTTACATTTATCCCATCCGCGAAATCCGGATTCAAACGCGTTGCCTGGAGGACGTGTTGAATGAGGAGAAAGTGGCGAATGTGGACATCATTAAATTGGATGTTCAAGGAGCCGAGTTAGAGGTTCTCCGGGGATTGGGCGATGTCAGGCGCAAACATCTTCTTTTGGCTGAGGTCGAGGTGAATATCAGCAGTGGCGTGGTCAATAATATCGGCCCATACGTGGGTGGCCCAACTTGGGGACAAATCGATGAGATGTTTTCGGCTGAGGGGATGCGTCTGCTAGATGTGAGCGTGGCTCGCAATTACCGATCTAAAGGCGGGGACAGCGATTGGTATCAACGAGAGATATTCGATGTATACGAAAACAGCCCGTCACTCTCGGCTCGTATCTGGGAGGCCGATGTGGTGTATGTACGTGACTGGAGGGCGCTTGTGGCGGCCGGAGATACGGCATCCATTCGCAAACTCGCTGTAGCCCTTTGCGGGTATCGTTTCTTTAGTGAGGCCTATTTCATGGTGGAGCGGGCTGAAGAAGCTGGCATATTCGATGAGACTGTTGCAAGCGAGATAAAACGCAGCATCGTTGCCTGGCATCGTGCCGGACGGCATTTCTGGCAAGGGCGAAGTGCGTTCTGGTACTGGTTCAGGCGTGCATTGCGGATTACAGGATTGTCGCAACTATTACGTTGGAAACAATATATGTGGTTTGATTATCCAAACGGCTGAACAAACTCATGGATTATCTTGCCACAAATTATTTCAAGAAGGACTTAACTTAATGAATATTATAAAATTTAAACAAAGAAGTGTATTGGAATTGAAAATAGAAAAATTGACTCCGCCACAGGAGAAAAATTGGAATTTTGAGAAAGGCAAAGGTGGATATGTAGAGCAGTTTTCCTCCAATTTTATTAAATCCATTTTTCCATATTTACTACGCAATATTCGCGAGCTTGGCGTTTCATCTGATGAAATATCGCTACTTGATATAGGCTGTGGGTGGGCACCAATGGCAATTCCATTTGTTATTTACGATAGTACTATAGACAGAAGCCGTGAGAATCAGATCAGATACCTAGGAATCGATATACGGGAAGATGCAATTAGTTGGCTTACTCGCGCATATAAGGACTATCCTTTTGTAAAGTTCCAGCACCATCAGGCAAACCAGGAAGTCGACTATATTGATGCGCAACAACTTAAATCAAAAACAAATTCCGCATCCGAAGGTGGTGAGACAAATTTTAGCTTCCCATCAGGCTTTGTTCACAATATTCAGTGGAGCAGTTCTGTTTTTACACATTTAACTCCTCAAGCTTGCACACAAGCACTGAAATCTATTAGAGGTAGCTGTGCGCAAAATTCCATGCAGGCAAATACGTGGCTAATAGTTGACAATGAGAGTAGGTATGCCTTGACTGCCGAAATAGCTGACAGAAAATTACCCATTGACTGTGGTGATTTTTTGACTTATTCAGAGAAAAATCCGTTGGTTTGTACCGCTTACAAGATTGAAGCGATCGAGAAGATGTATGCCGAGGCTGGGCTTGAGATAGTTCGTATTGACAGAGGGGCTTGGCGGGGCGTGGCTTACAAAAATGAAGCAAACCATTACCAAGATATAATAATATCCCGTCTCCCACGAAATAGATAAATATAACATCATGTATTTTATTATTTAAAAGTTTTGCAAAACAATATACCAACCCAATACCAACGCTGTAGGATTTCGCGCATTAGTTAAATGACTCCATACAACTTAAAGAAGGTCTTATATTCTCTTCCTCGTTTCATAGGATTTGTTTACCATAATTTCCCATTAGCATATGTCTCATTGGTGACAATGATATTGGGAGTGGTCACTGAATATGCAGCCCTCAGTTTAATGATACCGCTCAATGCGGGTAATGGAAAGGGGGGGGCTAGTTCAAAAATTGTCCTTGAGCTTTGGAGAGAGGTTGCTGTCAAAGTTGGTTTGTTAGATGAGCCGCGCACTTGGTTGTGGCTATTTCTATTAATCTTTGGTTTCAGGATAGCCATAGGCTTGCTTCAGATTATATTGAATACCAGTGTGGCGAAGAGAATACATTCCCAACTTTCTGCTTCTACTTTTTCTCGTGTCGTCGCTGAAGTACCCATGCATGAGATATACAAACAATCTGTGGGTCATTATATGGCGTTGGCCGGAGACGATTCTATACGTGTTGGACAGCTTTATTTTTCTCTCGTACAGATGCTATCTGCATTATTTTCAGCTCTAATTGGTTTGGCAGTGCTTTACTTGTATTCTGGGGAAGTTTTTGCCTTTACGATCATTTTTTTAGTTGCTTGTGCTGTGATATTGAGCTTCTTCATGCGTCGAATACTTGCTCTAAGCTCGGAATCTGGACTACTTTCGAGGGAGGCGGTTACTATTTTTGTCGAAGTTTTAAATGGGCTACGCTCGATTCGTTCCATGGCAGGAGAAAGCTATGTAAGTAAACGCTATGGCGTTGCTGTTTATCGTTATGCCAAAGTGCTGTTCACGATAGACGTGTACAACCATTCATCCCGAACATTACCTGGGTTGTTACTATTAACGGCAGCTCTAGTTTTTTTGCTACCAGGCACTGAATTTCTGGGAAACATATCGGTGATATATTTCTTTACTGTAACAATCATGCTGGTTAGGGTGCTGTCTTTCCTTGGTGTTGCGGTTTATTCAGGGGGACGTGCAGCGGTTGATATGCGAGCTGTTATCGATTTAGAAAAAATTATTGCCTCTCCTGCATCGACACATTCAGTGTTCGACAATAAGACGGTTCTACATTCCGTCAGCGGAATAAAAATGGTTAGTTTGTCCTGTGGGTATGTGAGTGCACGACCTATCTTAACAGGCATAACTGCTCAGCTAAAGGCTGGGCGAAGCTACGCACTAGTGGGCAGATCCGGTTCTGGAAAATCCACACTATCAGATATATTGCTAGGTTTACTGCCTCCCATGTCCGGTGAATTACAGATTGAAAATCTGTCATATGAGCAAATCGACTTGGCTTCTTTACGCCGTAAAGTGGTACTGGTCGAGCAGCAAACACGAATATTCAGCGGTAGCGTGCGAGAGAATATCGCTTTTGGACTTACTCCCACCGATGCTGAAGTACAGATTGCTGTCAAGGCCGCAGGTTTGAGCGAATTCATAAGTACCCTGCCGGACGGATTGGAAACACATCTGGATTATCAGGGAGCGAATCTTTCCGGAGGCCAGCGACAACGTATCGGCCTGGCACGCGCGATAGTGAGGCGACCCGATGTGCTGATTCTCGATGAGGCAACAAGTGCACTAGATAGCCACACTCGGGATTTTGTTTTACAGCATTTACGCACATTATTTCACGATAAAATTTTACTTTTTATAACGCATGATAACCACGTCATCCAGATTGTGGATGAGGTTTGGCACATCAAAAAAGACAAACTGGTCATTGAGCCGATGATGGTGTCTGCATGATCA
>JAYVLG010000099.1:0-10181 GCA_043759595.1 Sulfurirhabdus sp.
TTTTACCCCCCTTCACACCGCCGATCCCCTTTGCCTTGCTGGCCTCAGGAAGAAGCCGAATTATACAGCCACAGCCTCTTGGGTCAAGGCTTTATTACATATTTATTAAGAAAATATTGTAACTCCATGATACATAATTATTAAGTTTGTTTGATAAATCTGTTTATACGGGGCTTTATCATACTTGATATTTGCTGGCCTCTTCTAATGCTTTGGTTTAGGCATCAGATTTTCTATTATTCTTTTACCTGCGACTGTTCTTATTTATCCCCCCCAATGCAAAGGGGCCGCCAATTTTTGGCGGCCCCTTTGCATTGGTGCGATATCTATTTAGTGCTTTATGCCTGCTTTGATAAAACTTTCGATGTGTCCCAGCAATTCCTCTTCCTGATACGGCTTGCCCAGATACACGTCTACACCCAGCTCTTTAGCGTAGTTTCGATGTTTCTCTGCAGTCCGTGAGGTAATCATGATAATGGGTATACTTGCTGTTTTAGGATCACCACGTACGTTGCGGGTTAATTCAAAGCCATCCATGCGCGGCATTTCGATATCCACCAGCATGACGCTTGGCTGGGCATCCTGAAGCTCTTGCAGCGCCTCTACGCCATCTTTTGCGGTGATCACCTGATAACCTTCACGAGACAGCAATCGGCTTGTAATTTTTCGCACGGTTAATGAATCATCTACTACCATGATAAGCGGAATGTTGCTTGGCTTTTCTTCTACTTCTACAGGTGCTTCAATCTTTGCCGTGACGATTGGCATTGCTTCTCGATGGGCTAATTGAACTGGATTCAGAATCAAAACCACTTTGCCGTTACCCAGCACTGTTGCACCTGCGATACCTGATACACGCGCGAGTTGTGGTCCGATATTTTTGACTACAATTTCTCGGTTTCCCTGCAACTCATCTACGTGAATGGCCGTACGCAAGGCACCGCTTCTCAACAACAAGATTGAATTGTAATTTTTTGATATAGGCTGATGCTCTTCATCCCCAAGCAATCTTGGCAAATAAAAGAATGGATATTTATTACCTTGCCATTCAATTTCTTTTTTGCCATAAACTTCAGCCAGTGGCTTTGCTTTCAGTTCCTGAACCTGTTCTACCATGGAAGAGGGTATTGCAAAAAGTTCAGTACCTGCTTTAATCAACAATGTCTGCGTTACCGCAAGTGTCAGTGGCAAGTAAATGGTGAACGTTGTACCTTTTCCGTATTCTGAGTGGACTTCAATACGGCCGCCAAGCGATGCAACTTCATTTCTTACCACGTCCATACCTACACCGCGACCTGCAACCTGAGAAACTTCTTGTGCGGTTGAAAACCCTGAAGAAAATATTAATTCCATCAGAACTGCATCATCCAGAACCTGACCATCTTCTATCAAGTTTAATTGAAGCGCTTTTTTACGAATCGCTTCCAAATCGATTCCGGCACCATCGTCGCTTAATGTCAGAATAATTTCATTCCCTTCTTGTCGCGCCTGAAGCTGTATATCGCCAATTTCTGCTTTTCCTGCAGCCAATCGCTTGGCCTTTACCTCAAGTCCATGAGCAATCGCGTTTCTGAGCAAATGCTCAAACGGGGCAGTCATTTTCTCCAGTACGCTTCTGTCCAGCTCAACATTCGCGCCACGGATATCCAGGTTGGCCTTTTTACCTAACTCTTTCGCTGTCTGGCGAACAACACGGTACATCCGTTCAGTCAGACTATTTATCGGCACCATTCGGATATGCATTAATTCCTGTTGCAGCTCTCGATTCATCCGGGCTTGCTGCAGCAACGCAGCTTCAGTTTCGTCCAGATTCTTCAGCAAGTTCTGCTGTACAGTTGAAACGTCATTTACACTTTCGGCCATCATCCGGGTTAATTCCTGGAATCGGGTGAAACGATCAAACTCCAGAGGGTCAAATGTAGTTGTATCTTCGTCACTGACCAGTGTCAGGCGTGATTGCATCTGACTTTCAGCCTGAATTTCTACCTCACGTAATTGGTTACGTAAACGTATGACGTTTTCTGTCAAATCGAACAGGGATTGTTTAAAGGATTGCATTTCTCCTTCGATCCGCGAGCGTGCGATACTCACCTCGCCAGCCTCACTTACCAGACGATCAACCACATCTGCGCGAACCCGCAACAATGCTTTCTGTGCAGCCTGTTCAAACTCTCCAAACGTCATTCCTGTTGCAGCTACTGTTTCCTGAGTTTCAAACGACTGATCATCTTTTGTTGCAGAAATTGCTTCCTGTACGTCTTGCTCACCTGTTTTCAAACGCTCTAGTGAATCACCCAAGCGGTCAAACTCTGCTTCCAGATCATCAAACAACTCAGGTGTCAGCGAATTACTTTCAATAGCAACAACGACCTTATCTTCCATGTTGTGCGTTAATTCACCCAAACGCATTGCGCCCGCCATACGTGAACTGCCTTTTAAGGTGTGGAGCGCACGCTGAAGTGAATTGGATAAATTCAAATCTGTTGGGGTGGTACGCAAATCTCTGAGTAGCCCCCCAATCTCTGGAAACAGCTCTTGCGCTTCTTCCAGGAAAATTGGCAGCAATTGCTCATCCAGATCGTCATGAACTCTTCTGCGATCAGCTTGCTCAGTATCTTGCTGTACCTTTTCTGCAACGCTTTCGCTTTGAGAAGGTGAACTCAGCACTGATTTCTCTTCAACAGCCATTTCTGCTATCGATGTTTTGGTGTGCTCTTCTGCAAGTGCAGATGCTAATACATCTACCTGAGCCATTTCTTGTGCCCGCAACACTTCTGCAGCTTTTTCATGCCTTTCTTCGCGTTCTGCTACTGCCCTTTTCAACATTGCTTGCAAAGATATAATCAACTGTTTAGCTGGTTTTGGGGGTTTATGTTCACTAATAGTAGATAACATCTTGTTCAAGCTGGTAACGGTATCACCCATTATCTTGATATGTTTATCACTGAACGGCTGAAAATTTTCTAGCTGTTCCTGAAGCCATAGCTCCAGTGCATGTCCTAAATCTGCAACGGCTGTAATACCAGTAGTGCGAGCTATGCCGCAAAGGGTATGTGCTGCACGCATAAACTCGTGTGCAATGGGTTGTTCAGGAAATTCGGTTACCCCAGCACACTCTCTGGATAATGTTTGCAGGTGCTGCTCAGCCTCTTTCATGAAAATGCTGAATAAAACTGGTGAAATGACGGCATCTCCAATCACCACATCTTCTTCTGGTGCCGGCACCTCTTCAACGGAAGCCTCGCTCGCTACAATTAACGCAGGTTCGGGTGTTGCTTCTGCTTCTGCTTCTGCTTCTGCTTCTGCTTTAAAAGGTGAATAAGCTATCAATTCGGGTGTACTTTCTTCCTGAATTGCTTCTTCTGCAATATGGTTGTCTGCATCAAATGAAGATAGCACTGGAGATTCCACTGCGCCAAATACAGGTATATTTTCCAGATGCTGGGCTGTCTCTGAGACTTGAGCAGCTTCTATTTCTTCTTCGATTATTTCCTGGTTGCTTTCGGAATCCGCTTCTATCGCGACAGGTTCTTCTTCTGATTCAGTAACTACAAGCGGCAGCGCAGATTCGTCAACTGGTTCAGCTTCTAATGCAATTTCTTCAGACTTGATAGACGAAGACGTTAGCTCTTCTTCTAACACCCATTCTAGCTCTGCAACCTCATCAGCTTGAACTGCTTCTTCGCCATTTCTTAACTGTTCAGCGAACGCCAGTAAGTCTTCTGCTTGCACGTCCGCTGTACCACTATCATTTAACTGTTTTACCCATTCTGCAAATGCATCATGGGATTGCGAAATAAGTTGTAACAGTGCAGGGGTCGCACTCTTCTCTTCTTCCATCCACTTGTTCATTACCTGCTCTATACCCCAGGCAACTTCGCCCAGCGTATTTAATCCTACCATCCTGCCGCTTCCCTTCAAGGTGTGGAATCCACGACGTATCGTCGTAAGTGCTTCCCTGTCATGTGGGTTATTTTGGCAAATTTGGAGATTTTCCTGCACTCTTTCTAGAACTTCTTCGGCTTCTTCCAAATAAGTTTCTAAAAGCTCGGCATCTACTGCATCTTCCGAAGCATCTTTCATGCGAGTTGCTTCTTCTGAAGGTGCACTTGCTTGCACTTTTAAGGCTGTAATTTCTGCAATAGTGGCTTCTAGCTCAGGCAGCACTTCATCACCTGACTGGCTAAGTAAAGTCAGTGCCTTTGCAGCTTGTGAATTTAATATATGATCAGCGACCAGATCAGCATCTTGACGCAAACTCGTTAAAACAGCTTTGACATTTACCTTGCATATATTATCAGTAGGTGTTTTCTTCAATGCTTCAAAACAAGATTTAAGCTGTTGTTTTTGTTCATCCAAACCTGATTCAACACTGATTGTTGGCAATTCAGGCTCAATCTCTTCTGATTTTTCTTCTTCTATCGATTCATTGCTTGTTTCTTCATCTTTCCCTGTCAAACGTTTTAATACGGGGATTAATATTCTTTCTGCATCAGTACGTCCATACTGAATTGCGTCCACATAAAAGCCTAAACTGCTCAGCGCTTCCGCGACCAGTTCATGCTCTTGCTCTTCTACTGCATAATCTTCCTGACTGAATTTTCGGATTAAATCCTGGCTGGCGGCGAGTAACTCCACTGCTTTGCTCATATCCAGAATGGACAACGCGCCAGAAACTTGATGAATGGTTGGATCAAGAGCGACCAGATCATTGCGCTTGGTTGCATCGCGAAAATAGCTGTCTAGCACTTGCTCTATGTTGCGTAAATTAGTCTGAATTTCATTGGCAACCTGGGATAACAACATCTTTTCTTGTGCTTTACGGCTCATTTCACCCAGTAATGGCACATCAGGTATATCAATTTCTGCCAAATTGCCACTGATGCTCGCTTGCAGCCGTTTTACCTGCACTTCGGACTGCTGTATAAACTCTTGAGCTTGTTGTTTGTAGTTTTCCGTCGTGTTTTCTATCAACAATAACGCGGTTGCCATTTCAAGCGCAACTGTGTCTTTATTGGCTTCAGTTACATCATTCAATACAGCTGCAACTGCCCCGATCTGATTAACCAGATTTTTCATCGGCTGACTGTCGAGTGCTTCTGCCTTTGCGCTCAGCTTGGCAGACTGTTGTTGAAAATTGGTAAGGCTGTCTTTATTACCTGAAGTGTATTTCAGCCAGGATTCTTTTGCTGTTGACACTGCATCGCGTAATTCACGCAGTATGGACTGAAGCTTTATATGATCGGCTTCTTCTTCGTCCGTTTGCGTTTTTGCAACTGGTAAATAATCATCGAGTTCGAAAACCTGTTTTACCTCTTTAACCGAGTCACTCACTGCCTGACTGCGCGCAACAAAATATAAAACATCCCGTAACAATCTCTCAGCTACTTTAGGCGAACCCTCAACCAGCTTGCGCATTTGCAAATCAATACGTGCGCACAATTGTTTTACATTAAAATCTGCGTTTAGACCTTGATTAATCAGGCTATCTACAAATGCAATTGCTGCCCACCAAAAAGTTCGATGTGCTGGTAAAACCTGTGTAGTGTCAATTGCTCGCAAAGCTTCCCGCATTTCCGGTAGTCCTGTTTCACCATCCCCCTTTAACCATTGCAATAAACCACGCTGAAAACGAGAGCGCTGATTTTTGATAAACTGGGGGAAATCCGTCTCAGAAAGGGTCTGGACTGTCTTGTTTTTTGGTGCTCGCGTGCTTAAATCAGGGAAAAACAAGTCACTTTCATTATGCTTTTCAATGTGTTGTGCTTGCAGTAGTTTTTGGTAAAAAGGGAACAGCTTTAGCGGGAGATCAGGTTCCCCGCCAATTAGTTCATCAAGATATTGTACAAGCGCAGTGATTGCCTGCTTGATCAATTCGATATGTTCAGGAGATATTATTACTTCCTGTTTTTCAAATCCGGTGACAAATTTTTCAATTTCAGCACTATAGCGTGCCGCACCTTCCAGACCAACCATTTGAATTGCCCCAGTTACCTGGTGCAAATGCGTCAGACAAAACCGAATAGGTGTAACATCCTCCATATTCTCTGACAACTGAGTCAGATTATCACTTGCCTGACTTAGTGCGTGATCGATCTCCCCTTTAACCCATGTTAAAGGGCCAACGTCAAATTCCGTTATCGCGCTCATCGCATACTACCTATAATAGTTTGAAACCGGCCACGGAACCTCTTAACTCTGCAGCCAGATCAGCCAATTGACCAATTGAGACGGCTGTTTGTTTCGTACCTTCCGTCGTCTGAGTCGTGATGTTTTGAATGTCTTGCATGTTCTGTGCAACCTTGCCTGCAGATTCTGCCTGAGCTTGTGTAGCACGTGAAATGGTGTCGATCAGACCAGCAAGGTTTTGTGAAACCTGTCCAATTTCATTCAGCGCCTGGCCAGCAGCATCGGAAAGTTTGGTTCCCTCAACCACACCCTGGGTGCTTTTCTCCATAGCGGCAACCGCATCTTGAGTATCTGTCTGAATGGTTTTCACAATGGCGCCAATCTGCTTGGTAGCTTCACCTGAACGCTCAGCCAGGCGCTGCACCTCTTCAGCAACCACAGTAAAGCCTCGCCCTGCCTCACCTGCTGACGCGGCCTGAATAGCTGCGTTAAGTGCCAACACGTTGGTTTGTTCGGTAATATCTGAAATCAGTTCAACAATTTCACCAATCTCCTGGGAGCTTTCACCGAGACGCTTAATACGTTTCGCTGTTTCCTGAATTTGCTCTCGAATCTCATTCATACCAGATATAGAGTTTTGCACAGCTGTCGTACCTTTTTCAGATGCCGTCAGTGATTGATGCGCAACCTTAGCTGATTCTGCCGCGTTGGCAGACACTTCGTTAATGGAGTCTGCCATCTGCAAAACTGAAGCACTGGTTTCTTCAATTTCCTGGGACTGCTTTTGTGCAGCATCCAGCAACTGACTGGTAATTTTCTGCGCTTGTTGAGACGCCTGCGTAACCTGCTCAGTTGCTTTATTAATACCTGTTACCAAAGAACGCAACTCGTCAATGGTGTAGTTGATGGAGTCTGCGATAGCGCCAGTGATATCTTCGGTTACACTCGCTTTAATAGTCAGGTCACCTTCAGCCAGATCGCCCATTTCGTTCAGCAACCGCAAAATAGCTTCCTGGTTTCGTTTGTTTTCCTGCTCACTTTGTGAAGCACGGCGTTTCGCTTCGTTCAGGTTTACGATACCCAACATTACCATACTGAGCACGCCCAACAGGCCGAACACAGCAGCCAGCCATCCACCCACAATCTGACCAATACCTTCATATGCAGCAGTTAGTTTCTGCAGTTTGGTTAGGAGGTCTTCACTAGATACAAAAATGGTTCTTGCTGCTTGCTTCGCGTTTACCAATTCCTGCATGTTTTGCAGAATACTATTAACAGATACTTCAAACTGCTTAAAGGTTTCCTGCAATTCTGCCAGCTTATCGCGAGTATCTGGATCTTTAACCGCTGCAAGGCGCAGGTCTTCACTACCGTTTACCAACCCTTCCAATACATCGCGGAAAGTGTTCGTATCTTTTCCTAACAGGAACGCAACTTCAGGATCAATAACGTCACTGGCCAACAATGCGTTAGCATTTTTTGCCATCCGCTGGGTTAACATCACCTGCTGTGAAGCAATGGAAACTTCACGAAGGGGCGCGCCAGATTGCGTCAGCAAAGCTACAACTTGTTCTGTTAATTCAAGCAGCTGGATATTGTTTGTATTGATCGCCGCTACAGCACGATTTAATTCAATCAGTTTTGATTTCTGGGCTAGAATCAGCTCAGCACCTTTTGCCGAAGATTCCCAACTTTTATCCACTTCTTTCAGCAATGGTTGAACTGAACCCGGAGAAGCAGGAATGCCATCCCCTCCTTTAATTAGTCCACTTAATGATTTTTTAAAACGAATATCACTTTCGTTAAGCTGCTGAAATGCTATGTCGTTTCCCAAAACAGCCTGCTGCGCACCTTTCGAGATACGCTGCGAAAGCATCTGCATAGCAGTAGAGGTCTGAAGATAACTTGCTTTATTGGAGAGGTTGATGGTGTTGTAAGCAAGAGTAGCCGCCGCAAGAAGCAAAAATATCACCATGGCACTAATCGTCACTATATATTGCTTTTCAACCGGCAAACCACCAATGAGGGGTAAGCGCATCGGTTCTTTACCTGCAATATTTCCTACGCCCTTCATGATCAGCGTTGTGTGCTGACCTGATTCCGCTTCCTTTTTAGGCCCTTTTGAGTCATTCTTGCCTAAAGAAAACTTGAAGCCAGGTATCTTAATCGCCATTCTTGTCTCCAATTTACTTGTTCATTTGCAAGGGATTTCTCCCAATACATTTTTTTGTTACAAACCTACTCGTAAAAAATCCGGATGATGCACCAGTGCTTCCATATTCAACTCTTTCCAATGCTGCCCGGTTGCGTCAGTATATTCAGCACAGAACCAAGGTGTTTCTGAATTACTTACATCTTTTCTCTGGAACTGTTCGGGGTTGCGCAAACCCAGCATTCTATTTACCACCAATCCCGCATTCACCATGAATTTCTGATGAACCAACAATAACCGGCTATCCATATTGATCGGGGTGTGACCACCACCCAGAAAAGCAGAAAAATCCGCAATACTAAAAAGATTTCCACGAATATTTGCCACACCGGCAAACCAGGGGCGAGTCAACGGAACCCTCGCCAATGTTGGCACAGGAACCACTTCGCTCACATCCGCCAGATTTACCAGCCAATATTCCGTTCCCACCTGCAATCCCAGCTTGGAAGATGAAGGGGCCATTTTGGCCACCCCTTGTAACTTGGCTGAAACGCTTTGTTGAAACTCCCGTAGACTTATTTTTCTTGCCATTATCTGACCTTGATTAACTCAACGCTGTAATCTTTCTTAAAAGTTCTGCTGAATCTACCGGTTTAATAACGTAATCCTTGGCACCTTGCCGCATACCCCAAACCTTATCAGTTTCCTGCCCCTTTGTAGTACAGAGGATTACCGGAATATCCTTGGTTTCGTCATCTTTAGTTATGGCACGCGTCGCCTGGAAGCCATTCAGTCCTGGCATCACCACGTCCATGATGATCAAATCAGGCTTTTCCAACTTGGCTTTTACCATTGCTTCTTCGCCATTTTCAGCCATGACCACGCTATACCCATTTTTCGTCAACAACTCACCCAGAAAATGCCTTTCTGTTGGTGAGTCATCTACCACCATTATTTTGTTAATCGCCATAATTTATTTCCTCAATTAAGCCAAACCACGATTTAATACATGCTTACCAACCGCTTCCAGCAAACTGTCCTTAGTAAAAGGTTTGGTCAAATATTCATCCGATCCCACCATTCTTCCTCTCGCTCGATCAAACAAGCCATCCTTGCTGGATAACATAATGACTGGAGTGGATTTGAACTTGGGATTTTTTTTAATTAGGGAGCATGCCTGGTAACCATCCAGGCGCGGCATCATTATATCGACAAAAATCACATCCGGCTGGTGGTCTGTTATTTTTGCCAACGCATCAAAACCATCTTCTGCCAAAACCACTTCACATCCAGCCTTCACCAGAAATATTTCGGCACTTCTACGAATGGTATTGCTATCATCAATTACCATCACTTTAACACCGGCTAGATTATTAGCTTCACTCACAACCCATGCCCCCTACAATTATTATCGCAATCGTTCGCGAATTTTTTGTGAAAATACGGAATATCAAACCATTGTATAATAAATTCATAATAGATACAGTATTTCTTCAATCTTTTACATGAGAAAAGCAGGTTATCTTGCTAGTTTAGCTATATATTATTTCCAAATACCAACATGACACAACAACATTTATTATTATCGGCACTTTTGTCCGAAACTATAGCGCTCCATCCTTTAATTCTTCAAAAAAATTATAGTCATTACAATTAACACGCTTAACAATGCGAATTAGTGCTCGGCAAACCCCCTTAACAATCCGCCAAACCATATTATTCTTTTTAAGAGATAACCGTTTAAAAACGAATTGATGCTTAGAATATCCCTATATTTTAGTTTTGCACAATATACTTTGCATAATTAGTTCTCATCCGGAAACGCCCGTAATTTTTTTTGATTAGTGTTACCCATACCCGACCCCTGGCTGGTCCAACCCCACATAATGCCATCAGCACG
>JAYVLG010000100.1:0-27205 GCA_043759595.1 Sulfurirhabdus sp.
AAAAACTGTGCAATACAACTCATAGCGGTCTCACCAATCTAGTGAACCAGAAAATCATCAAAAAATTTATTAGAACTATGATGTTAAATATCCAGTCTATCGGTCAACTGAGGTTTCTAGGTTGAATGCTCAATTGTGTTGGATAGAAGCTTTTCTACGGGTTTTTTAGTCGCTTTAACCTGGAACTTTAAACAGGGGCGCGAATCTCACTGCGCCCCTGTTTATTTACCAGCCTCAGATCAATTGTTCGCGTGCCAGCATAAATACATATTCATCGCCGGCACTGACATTCAACCAAGTAAAATCGATATCAGGAAAGGCAGCTTCTACTGTATCCCGGTTGTGGCCAATTTCAACAACCAATATTCCGCCTTCATTCAGATGGCTGGGTGCGTCACGCAGTATAATACGCGTTGCATCCAACCCATCTTCTCCGCTACCTAGAGCGAGTTTTGGCTCATGCAGATATTCACTGGGAAGTGCTTTGACGGCTTCAGCATTCACATAGGGGGGGTTGCTGATAATGATGTCGTAGTGTTTGCCTTGCAATGACGAAAACAAGTCTGACTGGATCAAGTGAACGCGCTCTTCCAGGCCGTAATCTGACACGTTACGGCGTGCCACTGCCAACGCATCTTCTGATATATCGACAGCATCGATCATACAGTTGGGGAAGGCATAAGACATGAGAATTCCCAGGCAACCAGAACCTGTGCACAAATCCAGGCCGGAAGCCACTGCATCTGGATCTTCTACCCAGGGGGTAAGCTGTTCCCGCAGCAGTTCAGCAATGAATGAACGTGGTACGATTACCCGTTCATCTACATAAAACCGAAAATCACCTAGCCATGCTTCATGGGTGAGATAGGCAGCTGGAGTACGTTCTTTAACGCGTCTTTCCAGTATTTTCAATACAGTCTGGAGTTCTGAAGGCAGGAGCTTCGCATCCAGAAAGGGATCCAGTGTATCGAGCGGCAGGTGTAACGTATGCAGAATCAGATAAGCTGCTTCGTCGTAGGCATTTTGTGTGCCGTGACCGAATGCGAGCTCCGCTTCATTAAAGCGGCTCACGGCAAAGCGCAGCAAGTCGCGTACAGTAGTCAGTTGTGCTTTGGCTTCTATGAACATGATTTTATCCAGGCTGGGCCAACAGGTTAACCAGTGTTTGCCGGTATATTTCCCTTAGCGGTTCTATGTCAGCAATGGCAACGCATTCGTTGAGTTTGTGAATGGTTTCGTTGAGCGGGCCCAGTTCAACAACTTGCGGGCAAATGTCTGCTATAAAGCGGCCGTCGGAGGTGCCACCTGTAGTAGACAGCTCAGTGTCAATACCGGTGACAGTTCTGATTGCCTGGCTAACTGCGATAACGAGGCTGCCTTTAGGAGTCAGGAAGGGCTTCCCGGATTGCTCCCATTTTAGATCATATTCCAGACCGTGGTTATCCAGGATGCCATGTACTTGTGCTTTTAATCC
Organism: Sulfurirhabdus sp.; assembly: GCA_043759595.1. Classification (GTDB taxonomy): domain Bacteria; phylum Pseudomonadota; class Gammaproteobacteria; order Burkholderiales; family SMCO01; genus Sulfurirhabdus. The sequence continues at coordinate 1,475 of JAYVLG010000100.1, forward strand.
TTCAACAGTACTTGCAGTAGAAAAGCGAAAATTGAAGAGTATATTCACTTCCCCCGGGATTACATTGGTCGCACCTGTTCCGCCTTGAATATTAGAAATCTGCCAACTGGTAGGAGGGAAGTATTCGTTACCTTCATCCCAGCGGGTTGCTGCCAGCTCTGCAATGGCTGGTGCAGAGATATGAATGGGGTTTTTGGCAAGATGAGGATAAGCAATATGCCCTTGTATGCCTTTGATGGTGAGATTGCCAGAAAGCGAGCCACGGCGGCCATTTTTGAGCATATCGCCCAGTCTGGTAACGCAGGTTGGTTCGCCTACAATACAGCAATCAATCAGTTCGTTGCGTGCTTTCAATGCTTCAACAACTTTAACAGTTCCGTCCACTGCTACGCCTTCTTCGTCAGAAGTAATCAGCAATGCAATGGAGCCCGTATGATTAGGGTTGTCAGCAAGAAATCCCTCAATGGCCGTGATAAAAGCCGCGAGAGACGTTTTCATATCAGCTGCGCCACGACCATATAGCATGCCATCGCGTATTGTCGGCGTAAAAGGCTCACTGTCCCATTTTTCGATAGGCCCGGTAGGAACCACGTCAGTGTGGCCGGCAAAGCAGATGATGGGCGCAGTTGTGCCGCGCCGTGCCCAGAAATTATCGACATTACCGAAGCGCATTTTTTCGATTGTGAAGCCGAGTTTTTCCAAGTGGTCGATCAGGATTTCCTGACAGCCCGCATCGTCCGGAGTGAGTGAACGTCGGGAGATGAGTTCTTTTGCCAGTTCTAAGGTGTTAGTTTGCATTGAGTCCGCTTTCTATTGATTGAATAACTTTGTTTTCTAATTCTTTCGCGATTTTTTCAAGTATGGCTAAACTCATCAGTGTAAGTGCGAATAATACTTTCATTAAAAACCTCTGATCAGTTAATTCGGTTGCGAAAGTATTTCTTGATACATGGTTTCGTCGAACCCTACTGTAATTTTGCCGTTATATTCCATCACAGGCCGTTTTATAACAGAAGACTTTTCCAGCATTAACTGAATGGCGGCAGCTTCATTGTTGATGCTGTTTTTGATGTCATCTGGCAGTTGGCGCCAGGTAGTGCCTTTGCGGTTTACCAGCTTTTCCCACCCGGCGAGTTTGACCCAGTGTTTTAACAGTGCCTCAGAGATACCTTGCTTCTTGAAATCGTGGAATTCGACTATCTGACCCCGTTCAGATAGCCAGGTACGTGCCTTTTTCACGGTATTACAATTAGGAATGCCATAAAGCTTCATGAGAAATATTCTTCTGAAAGGGACTATTTTAAACACTAACTGTCAGTTTGTGTGAAACGTTGGACAGGATTGTAATTCCATCGTATTTATCTATAGTTAACTGAGAACAGATGATTGGAGAAGTGACTATGCTGGATTCATTGAGAAAAGTGGGAAAGGAAATAGGTCGTGAACTGAACCGTACCTGGGAAAATTTATCGGATGGATGGCGTGAATTATTAAGCAGAAGCAGCAATGCATTAACGCATTTCAAGAAAAAACAGGAAGATAATCCCGGTAGTGAAATATCTTTATCCCAGTTTCCAAGTTGGAGCTTACTGGCGGGAGAGGTGGTCGAAACGGATGAATCGATCATTGTTCGTCTGGAAGTGCCTGGAATGGAGAAAGAAGACTGCAATATTACAATTGAAGGTAATACTTTATATTTAACGGGGGAAAAACGCTTTTCCAGAGAATCTGAAGAAGGACAGTATCACATTATGGAGCGTGCATATGGCAGTTTTCAGCGAGCAATCCCGCTAGCGCATAATGTGGATAGCGAAAAAGCTGAAGCCAGTTACAAAAATGGTGTGTTGACGGTACGGCTACCCAAGACAGGGGGTGCCTCAAGCAAAAGCATAGTCATAAACTAGGTGTTGAGATTGAAACCGGCGGTTGAGATAAAATCAACCGCCGTTATTATGCTAAAACCAGCAGGTTTTAGATGCCACGCAGTAATTCGTTGATACCTACTTTGGAACGGGTTTTAGCATCAACCTGTTTGACAATCACTGCACAGTAAAGACTGTACTTGCCATCCGCAGATGGCAAATTACCTGATACAACAACTGAACCAGCAGGAACGCGACCGTAACTTACTTCACCGGTTTCACGGTTGTAAATTTTTGTGCTTTGTCCGATGTATACCCCCATGGAGATAACACAACCGTCTTCCACGATCACCCCTTCCACCACTTCAGAACGTGCGCCGATGAAGCAGTCGTCACCAATGACAGTTGGATTGGCTTGCACTGGTTCCAGTACGCCGCCAATACCTACACCACCGGATAAATGTACATTTTTACCAATCTGCGCGCAAGAGCCAACGGTAGCCCAAGTGTCTACCATGGCACCATCATCCACGTAAGCACCAATATTTACGTATGAAGGCATCAGCACGACGTTTTTACCGATATAAGAACCTTTACGCGCTGCAGCAGGAGGCACCACTCGGAAGCCACCTTCACGGAAATCTTTTGAATTGTAATCAGAAAATTTGGAAGGCACTTTGTCATAGTAATTGGTGAATCCACCTTTGATAAAAAAGTTATCTTCCATACGGAAAGAAAGCAAAACCGCTTTTTTTAACCACTGATGTGTCACCCAGTCACCATTGATTTTTTCTGCGACGCGCAGGGTCCCTTTATCCAGTTCGTCCAGGACATGAACTACAGCATCTTTCAGCTTGGAATCAACATTACGGGGGGTAATATCCGCGCGGCGTTCGAATGCTTCGTCAATGATGGATTGGAGTTCATGCATAATAATTATTTCCTGAAAAGTTTAAAATTAATTTTATTTATGTTGAATATCAATAAGTTGAAATTCAATGTTAATGTTGCTTAAGAGAATTATCATCATCTCGTCTGGCGTTAAAGATTTTCTACACATTGTTTGATGCGTTCAGCGGCATCTAAACATTCTTCGAGTGATGCTACTAATGCGATGCGTATGAAATTCTGGCCCGGGTTGATTCCGTGGGCGTCTCGAGCAAGGTAACTGCCGGGTAAAACCGTAACATTATAATCCCGATACAGTCTTTGCGCGAACTCAGTGTCTGATATAGGCGTTTTTGCCCACAAATAAAATGCGGCATCCGGCATTTCTACTTGCAGAGCGCCTTGTAGAATAGGGGTAACCTGGGCAAATTTTTCGCTGTACATACGGCGGTTTTCTTCTACGTGCGACTCATCGCACCATGCCGCTGCACTCGCTGCTTGAACGGCCGGGTTCATGGCGCAACCATGGTAGGTGCGATACAGCAAAAATTGCTCAAGTATTGCAGCGTTACCTGCGACAAAACCTGAGCGCATGCCTGGTACATTGGAACGTTTGGAAAGGCTACTGAAAACGACAAGCTGGGGAAAATCAATTCTGCCAAGCTGGTGTGCAGCCTGTAATGCACCTAATGGAGGCTGGGAACCATTAAAATAAATTTCTGAATAACATTCGTCTGACGCAATGGTAATGCCATATTCGTCTGAGAGATTAAACAGATGCTCCCACTCGTCCAATGACATGACTTTTCCAGTAGGGTTGCCGGGTGAGCAAACATAAACCAGTTGCGTGCGAGCCAAAATTTCTTTGGGAACGGACGCCAAATCCATGGCGTAATTATTTTCGGGTATGGTGTTGATGAAATAAGGCGTTGCACCTGCTAGAATCGCTGCACCTTCATATATCTGGTAAAAAGGGTTGGGCGAAATTACCACCGGATTGGGTTGGGTGGGGTCAATGACAGCCTGAGCGAATGCAAAAAGCGCTTCACGGCTTCCCGTTACCGGGAGCACCTGGGTTTGAATGTTAATTTCAGGCAGGCCATAACGATTTATTAGCCAGGTGCCAATTGCACTGCGCAACGCCTCTGTGCCCTGAGTTATGGGGTAGTTCGACAACCCATCCAGATTTTTTATGAGTGATTCACGAATAAATTCCGGGGTTGCATGTTTCGGCTCACCGATGGAAAGGTTAATATGCGGCAGTGCGCTGTTGGGGCTAATTCCTTGAAACAGTGTGCGCAGTTTCTGAAATGGGTAGGGATGCAGTTGCTGTAAGTTAGGATTCATTTTTTATTCTGGACTCGAGATTCTCGAAACATCAAATTATAAAGGTTTAAAGAGTGCCTTCAAAACAAAAAGTTTTAGCTGTTTCAGGATTGTTGAGCGGCGCCGTGACTTGGGGGCTTGTTTGGTACCCGCTTCGTCTGCTTGAGAAGGATGGCGTAACGGGCGAACTCACTACTTTTTTGATGTTTGGTATTGCATTACTGTTAGGCATAGTTTTCTTTCACAAAACGCTGCGGCAACTTCCGCCTTCCAAAACGATACTTATCCTGATTGCTGTTACTGCAGGCTGGACAAACCTGGCCTATGCAATCGCGGTGATTCATGGCGAAGTAATGCGTGTTCTGCTTTTATTTTATCTTTCTCCGCTTTGGACGGTTTTGCTTTCACGCATGATCTTGGGAGAGCGTTTAAATCGCCATGGTTATACAGTTTTGGCACTATCTTTCAGTGGTGCCATGGTGATGTTATGGTCGCCAGTAAATGGTTTACCTCTTCCTCAAAATAGTGCTGAATGGTTCGGGCTATCCGCAGGACTGATGTTTGCGCTCTCCAATGTGTTAACGCGTAAAGCGCATTATCATGATATTTATCTTAAGTCATTAAGTGTTTTTGCAGGTGTCAGCATCATTGCAATCATGCCCTTGTTATTTCAGCCGAGCATGCTATCGCCATTGGTGGCCTTGTCAGTATCGTCATGGGGAATTTTGTTAGGGTTAGGTTTGCTTGCGTTCTTAGCGACTGTTACGGTGCAATTTGGATTGACCCATACGCCTTCCAATCAGGCAATAGTGATATTTTTGTTCGAACTGGTTGTTGCCGCAATTTCTGCCTATTATTTGGCAGGTGAAAAGATGATGCTGAGGGAATGGGTTGGGGGAATGATGATTATTACAGCCAGCCTTTTTTCAGGAAAACTGGAACAGAAAGATGTCTAATATAGTTAAATTTTTGCATAGTTCGTTACTTGTTTCTGATTTGGAGAAAGCCAAAGCGTTTTACGAGGATGTGTTAAGTCTTGTACCAAGCCAATTGCGTCCGGACATGCGTTTTGATGGTGTTTGGTACGATATCGGCGCACAGCAAATTCACTTATTGGTACTACCAAATCCGGATAAAGAGGCAGTTCGGCCCGAACATGGAGGCAATGATCGACACATTGCGCTTGGTGTAATGGATATTGCAGCGCTACAAAAGGCGCTGGAAAACGCGAGTATTCCCTATACCCTCAGTAAATCAGGACGAAATGCTTTGTTTTGTCGTGATCCGGATGAGAATGCCCTGGAATTCGTCGAGGTTTAGCGTTTTCAGGTTGTTTTACCGCTATGCCGTAACTGTATTTCGCGACGGTGATACCTGAAAAGCGTTCGTTCCAGCCAGTCCAGCATTTCTTCGCTTAAATCCATAAACTCAGCCCGGGTATGAAGCCCGTCTTCCATTCTTTTTGAATGCGTCACTTTAGCGGGAAAAATAATTGCTTGCGGTATTTTTTTGCTGAGATTGAGGGATATCGTTATTTCTGTGTTGGCGCTCGGTCCATCTTCCGCGATCCATTCAATTGCGGTTGCAGATAAGTTGACTGAAACAGGTTCTGGAAAATTGCCCTTTTGTTCTAACAGCACTGCTAACAGGGTGAGGGCAAGATCAACTTTTGTTTCCAGTCGCTCAAGTGCGATGGCTGCAACAGCCCCCATTTCATTATCTTTTTCTGTTGGCATTGTTTCCATGGTTATTAAAGCACGCAACAGATATATATTGGTGTCCATCCATTCTGATAATGTGGATGATGAAATAGCAGCGATAACAGGCGACCAGCTTAATGGCAGCAGCGCCTTGTAAGAAATGCCATCAAAATCAGTAAATTGGGTTGAAGTGGTCATTGATAGGAAGCGATCAGATTTTGCTCGTTAACAGCAAGCAAGGCAGAGCCATAGGCAGCTTCTGTGTGCTCGGAAATACGTACATCAATACCTAAAAGACGTTCTCTTATCGCTGTCCAGACTGGATTGTGGGCACCGCCACCAGCAGTCAGTACAAGGCTTGGTTTAGATGCACCTAACTGTTCAAGTAATTGGTAACCTCGTGCTTCAATTCTGGCAATGCTTTCTAATAAGCCATGTAAAAAGGCTGTGTCGTCATCAGGGTGTGGCAAAAGACGGGGCTGTAATAACGGGTCGCTTACGGGAAAGCGCTCACCCGGTTTAAGTAACGGATAGTAATCAAGACTGCTTGCTTCGGCCGGATTGATTTTCGCACTTAATGTTTGCAAAAGATCGTCGCTGAAAAAACTGCGGATGACTGCGCCTCCTGTGTTAGAAGCACCACCTGTAAGCCATAAATCACCCAGTCGGTGGCTGTAAATGCCATATCGCGCTGCTTCAACTCGTGTGCGACTGAGCAGTTTCAACGCTAAAGTAGAGCCAAGCGATGTCACCGCATGGCCGGGTTGGTTTGTTTCACTCGCTAAAAATGCGGCGATGCTGTCCGTGGTTCCTGCAATGATGCGGCAATCAGGGGGCAGAGATAATTGTTCAGCAGCTTTCTCCTGAATGTGGCCGAGAAAAGTGCCCGGCATGACTACTTTAGGCAAAATGGGCACGACAGGTAACGCCAATATCCAATAGGGGTAGCGTAAATCTGCCGGATCGAATCCCAGCTTCAAACTATTGTGATAGTCACTGATACCCGGTTTTCCATGTAATAGTGATGCCAGCCAATCTGCCTGATGCATGAAATAGCGAGCTTTTTTAAATTCAGGCTGCTTACTGAACCAGAGCAATTTTGCAAGGCTTGAACTGGCGTTAAGAACTACATGGTCGGGTGGTGCAATCGATTGCAGTTCTATTGCTTCGGTTTGTGCGCGCGCATCGTTGTATAAAAGCGGGGGTAGTACTGGCTGATTGAGGGCATTGCAGATCAACGATGTAGACGAAGTGCCATTAATTGCAATCGCACGAATCTTGGTGCGAGGAGCAAATGGAATCAGCGTGATTAAATCAAAAAGTGCAGTTTGCCAAACTGTTGCAAGATTCTGGTCATCAGAATGCTGATCAAAATCAATCCGTGTTTCGTGCACGACCGTTTGATTTGCATCGATCAATACTGCACGAGCACCACTGGTGCCGAAATCAATTCCTAAAAAAGTATCAGCCACGTGTATTTGACTGGGAATCGAAGTGGGTCAAGTCAACTAAAGGTTTAGGCTCCCAACCCTTTTTGCGGTATTCGGCTACGACATTGGTGAAAATTCCACCCCGAACAAAAAATTTAGCTGTTAAACGCATAAATCTAGGCTTGGTCACTTTGGTCAGATCATCTAAAATGCGGTTAGTGACAGCCTCATGAAAAGCACCTTCATTGCGGTATCCCCATATATACAGCTTAAGACTTTTTAATTCTACGCAATGTTTATCCGGGATATAGTCAAGATAAAGTGTTGCAAAGTCAGGCTGGCCAGTTTTTGGGCACAGGCAGGTAAACTCTGGAATTTCCATATGAATGTGGAAATCGCGTTCCGGATTTGGGTTATCGAATGTCTCCAAAGATTTGCTTGGTTGGCTTGGCATTCTCTTGTCTCGCTTAAATCGGTTAAAATTGCATTTTAACCTGTTTTGGGCTGTGGCGTGTCTGTACTCAACTTACTATTGTTCAATTAAATTGCGCCTGACCCATATAAAATTAGCTGGCTTCAAGTCCTTCGTTGATCCAACCGTCATCCCCGTCCCCGGCCAATTGGTCGGCGTGGTTGGCCCGAATGGTTGTGGCAAATCCAATGTGATTGATGCTGTGCGCTGGGTGCTGGGAGAATCTTCGGCACGACAGTTGCGTGGTGAATCCATGCAGGACGTGATTTTTAGCGGCTCCAGTGGTCGTAAACCGGTTTCGCGGGCGAGTGTTGAACTGATTTTTGATAACAGTTTGGGTAAAGCCGCAGGGCAATGGTCGCAATATGCTGAAATTGCCGTCAAGCGTATTTTGCAGCGCGCTGGCGATTCATCCTACTATATTAATAATATTCATGTTCGTCGACGCGATGTAACAGACATCTTCATGGGTACAGGCCTCGGAGCCCGCGCCTACGCAATTATCGAACAAGGCATGATTTCGCGCATCATTGAAGCGCGGCCTGAAGAGTTGCGTGTATTTTTGGAAGAAGCAGCGGGCATTTCCAAATATAAGGAGAGGCGCAAGGAAACCGAATCCAGACTTTCGGATACCCGGGAAAATTTGCTGCGAGTCGATGATATTCGGCAGGAATTGGATAAACAGCTTGAGAAACTGGCAGTTCAGGCAAGGGTGGCGGCGCAATATCAGGACCTGCAATCGCAATTGAAAACAACTCAAAGCTGGTTGTGGTTGTTGAGAAAATACGAGAGCGAAAATCTGCGGGAACGTTGCGAGAAGGATATCCTGCGATTAACCAATGAGTTGGAGGCGGAAACAGCAACTCTCAGAGAGTCAGAAAAAAGGCTGGAAGAGGTGCGGGCAAAACATTATGCGGCAGGAGATGCGCTGCATGATGCGCAAGGTGATTTGTATGCCAGTAACGCTGAAGTTGCCAAGCTGGAACAAAAAGTACAGTACCAGCATGAAAATCGTGAACGCCTGGTGCATCAGATTGCGACTCACAAAGGTCAGTATGAACAGCATATTAAAAATCTGGAAGAGTCTAAATCCAATTTAGCGCAATTTCGAAATGAACTTGCCGATGTGCAGGAACAAGTTGTTCAGAGTCTTGAGCAGGTGCAGGAATCAAAGTTAAACCTGCCGCTGGCAGAAGAGGCTTTCCGGACTTGCCAAAACCGTATGACGGAAATTCAGCGTAATTTGTCCAGGTCTGAACAGGGGTATCAGCTTGAAGAGGCGCACCGCGCCCATGCAGTAAAAACCATACAACAGCTACAAGCACGGATTGAAAGATTAAAACACGAACAAATAAACCTGCCGCAAGCTGATCTGGATGAGCTGAGTAATACCCGAGAAGAACTGGCAATGACTGAAGAGCAGCTACAGCAGTTTCAGATGGAGCTTTCAGAGTTGCAAGGGTTATTGCCTGCGGCAGAGCAGGCTAAGCGAGAAGCGGATCATGCCCTGCAAAGTGAAATGCAGCAAATTACTCATTTGGAAGCCCAATTGCATGCAATGCAGCAAGTGCAAAGCCGTCTGGATCACAACAAAAAGCTGCATGATTGGCTAGTTAAGCATCATTTGGAAAATTTACCTCGCTTATGGCAAAACATTCAGATTGAATCTGGCTGGGAAAACGCCATGGAAAGCGTGCTGCGCGAACGCCTGAACGCTATCATGCTGGATGATTTCAGTGAATCGCAAGCGTGGCTGAACGATGCGCCCCCGGCGCAGGTGGTGATTGCAAACAAGCAACTGGCGCCGGCCTTGGCAGTATCTCATCCAAAACTTGATCTGGCGCCATTTAAAGCGAAAGCGTCGTGGAAAGGGAATGAAACCCCAGGACTTTTTGATGAATGGTTAAGCTCTGTGTTCACGGTTGAGCAATGTTCCGAGGCTTGGCTGATTCAACCTGATTTACCGCAAGGCGTCACGGTGGTATGCAGAGAAGGGCATTTGTTTACCCGTCATAGTGTCTCCTTTCATGCACAACAATCTGAAATGCATGGCGTATTGGCAAGACAGCGCGAAATCGAACAGTTGCAAAGTGATCTGGAGCAAAAACGTTCGATGTTGCCAATATGTAAAGATGCACAGTTAGCTGCTGAAGAGCTGCTTGAAAAGCAAAAGTCCGAAAGCATGCATTTGCGTTCTCGTGTTTCCGAGGCACAACAACATCACCATAAACTCCAATTGGAAGTGTTGAAACTTTCTCAGTTGGAAAATCAGGTTGCACAACGTAAAGAACAGCTGGCCCAGGAACTCGAAGAAATTTCCGCTGAAATGTTGGCTGAAAGTGAGCAAAGGGAGAGTAGTGCACTAAATCAAAGTGAGTATCGGACGCAAGTTGAAGCTTTGCGCGAACAGCTGGACGATATTGCGCAAGAGCGGTCGGATGCTGAAAATGCATTGAATGGTCAGCGCGCGGCAGTCAGTAATGCTGAAAGAGAGGCTCAAAGTGCTGAATATGCTGAACGAACTTGCATCAGTAAAATCAGTGTGGTAGAGAATTCAATTAAAGTAACAAGTGAGAATTTAACTATTTTACAGGAGCGCCTCGAAGAATTGCAGCTAGAGCAAGCGGAATTAGGTGAAGCCCCTATTCAACTCGACTTGCAGCAAGCACTGGCAATCCGGGAAGAAAAAGAAAAAGCACTGGCTGCAGCACGTGATTATCTGGCAGAACTGACCAACTCTCTTGGTATGATAGAAAAAGAGCGATTGATTTCAGAACAAAAGTTGAATCCTTTACGGGAAAAAATGGGTGAAATGCGCCTCAAAGAGCAGGCTGCGCAATTGAGTGTCGCGCAATTTGCGGAACAATTGTACGCTGTTGAAGCCAATGAAGCAGAGCTGGCATCTACTTTGAAAACAGGTACAAAGCCCGGCGCATTGCAAGCTGAAATCGTGCAGATTAATGAGTCTATTGCCGAACTTGGCGCAGTTAATCTTGCCGCGCTGGAAGAATTGAACACTGCACAGGAACGCAAATCTTATCTGGATGCACAAGCAACCGATTTGAATGAAGCTATTGAGACGCTTGAAAATGCGATCCGTCGAATCGACAAGGAAACCAGAGAGCGCTTGCAGAATACCTTTGATGTGGTAAATCGGCATATGGGCGAGATGTTCCCCACATTGTTTGGTGGGGGGCATGCGCGGCTGGTGTTAACCGGAGAAGAGATTCTGGACTCCGGTATTCAGGTGATTGCCCAGCCCCCGGGAAAGAAAAATAGCTCGATTCACCTACTTTCTGGTGGAGAAAAAGCACTCACGGCCTTATCTCTGGTATTCTCTTTGTTTCAGCTTAACCCTGCACCTTTCTGCCTTTTGGACGAAGTGGATGCACCGCTGGATGATTCGAATACAGTACGGTTTTGTGAATTGGTTAAAAAAATGTCGCAAAATACACAATTTTTATTTATCAGCCATAATAAAATAGCAATGGAAATGGCTCAGCAGTTAATCGGTGTTACCATGCAGGAATCCGGCGTTTCGCGGGTAGTTGCTGTAGATATGGAAAATGCCATGCGGCTGAGCGAAGAAGCTACCGTTTAGGAGAATGTAGTAACGTGATGAGTGATCTTCAAATCAGTTTACTTGGAATAGGCGCTATTGTTATCGCCGGCGTATTTGCCTTCAACCGGTTTCAGGAAAGAAAGTTTCGTCGGATTGCCGACGCACACTTCAAATCAAAACATGATGATGTGTTGCTTGATGGTACTGCTAATCCTGAAAAGAGCAGTTTACATATTGATGAAATCGTTCCAAAAGAAGAATGGCGTATTGAGCCAAAATTTGAACCGGTAGAACCAACATTCAAACAACCTCATAATGAACCGAAATGGTTGCATGAAACTATCGAAGAGCCAAGGCACGAAGAAGAGCCTGTTTCTCCTCCTCCAGCTGAAGAGCCCAAGCTTAAACCCCAGCACCAGCCGCATAATGAACCTGCAAAATCACAGCCTGCAGATGACGGCATTGCTTATGTTGCTACGTTGCAGGCAGGGGAAACAATCATTACTGAAGATATTGCCTTGTTATTACAGCAGTTTTCTGCGCTTGGCAAACCCGTTCACTGGTCTGGGCAACATATGCAAACGGGTGCATGGGAAGAAATAAGTCCTGCTCATCCAGGTGAATATGAAAAAATCCGGGTGAGCCTGCAATTGGCTGATCGCAAAGGGCATATATCTGAAATGCAGTTGGATATGTTTTGCGATGGCATTCAAAATATCGCAGCAGATTTGCAAGCTTTAATGGATTGCCCTGAGAAACAGCCAGCATTGCAACGTGCAATTGAGCTGGATGACTTTTGCGCCGAAGTGGATGTTCTGATCGGGTTGAACGTGCTTAGCCATAATGGTGAAACCTTGCCCGCAACGAAAATTCGCGCACAAGCAGAAGCGGCGGGCATGAAATTGCAGGCCGATGGCACCTTTCATTTACTGAATGATGATGGAATATCGCTTTATTCTTTATCAAATCATGATGAAATTCCTTTTTCTGCGGATAATATCAAACACATGGTTACCCATGGTGTGACATTCCTGTTCGATGTACCGCGCGCTCCCGGCGGGATACACACATTTAACAGTATGGTTACTCTTGCAAAACAAGTTGCGCATTCGTTAAACGGTGACTTGGTAGACGATAACCGGAATAAACTGGATGAAAAGAGCATTGCTACTATCAGACAGCAGCTTTCAAACATCTATGTAAAAATGGATGCTCGTCATATTAGTGCAGGCAGCCAGCGCGCCTTAAATTTATTTTCTTAAATGCAGGTTACACCACAAATCGTTGAACGCGTTCGACATCTGCGTGAAGAAATTGAGCGGCACAATTATCAGTATTATGTACTGGATGCACCGATTATTCCTGATGTTGAATTTGATAAACTGTTTAGGGAATTGCAAGAGTGGGAAGGCAGTTATCCCGAATTGGCTAGTCCGGACTCTCCCACACAGCGTATTGGTGGAGCCCCTTTAAAAGAATTCTCACAAGTCACCCATCGTACTCCCATGCTTTCTCTCAATAATGCTTTTGAAGAGGAAGAGGTGGCTGCGTTTGATCGCCGGGTTCGCGAAGGTCTGGGAATTGATGATGTCGAATATGCCGTTGAACCTAAATTCGATGGCCTGGCTATCACTTTATCATATGAAAACGGGCAGCTAATAAAAGGTGCAACCCGCGGCGATGGTTATACGGGCGAAGATGTAACAGCTAATTTACGTACCATTAACTCAATTCCTCTGCGACTGCATGCTATTTCTCCTCCAGCACTACTGGAAGTTCGGGGTGAAGTGCTCATGCTTAAAGCTGATTTTTCCAAGCTTAATCAGATGCAGATAGCAAAGGGGGAAAAAGAGTTTGCTAATCCCCGTAACGCGGCAGCAGGTTCTTTGCGACAATTGGATCCCCGCATTTCAGCATCGCGAAAACTGACTTTCTTCTCCTACGGATTGGGTGCAACTGAAGGGATTACTTTGCCAGCGACACACAGCGCAGCAATGGACTATCTTGAGTCACTGCATTTACCTGTGTGTGCAGAGCGCAGTGTGGTTCGCGGATCGCAAGGTTTATTAGGATATTATCGATCAATAGGCAGTAAACGCGACAATTTACCCTATGATATTGATGGTGTGGTTTATAAAGTAAATGATTTAAATCAGCAAGACAGGTTGGGTTTTGTTTCCCGTGCTCCCCGCTTTGCCATTGCGCATAAATTCCCTGCGCAGGAAGCGTTGACTGAAGTGCTGGATATTGATGTGCAAGTCGGCAGAACCGGGGCTATTACCCCAGTGGCGCGCCTCAAACCTGTATTTGTTGGCGGTGTAACTGTGACGAATGCCACCTTGCATAATGAAGATGAGGTTCGTCGCAAGGATGTGCGAATTGGTGACATCGTAGTGGTGCGGCGTGCAGGAGATGTGATTCCTGAAGTAGTGAGTGTGGTGCTGGATAAACGCCCATCTACAGTGCGGGAATTTGTAATGCCCGTACTTTGTCCTGTTTGTGGCTCCCATGTTATTCGTTTGCCGGATGAGGCTGCTGCCCGTTGTACCGGTGGTTTATATTGTCCTGCACAACGCAAACAGGCTATTCTGCATTTTGCCAGTCGTCGCGCGCTTGATATTGAAGGGCTGGGTGAAAAGCTGGTGGACCAACTGGTGGATACGCATGTCATCAAAACGCCATCAGATTTGTTTAAACTCGGTGTGCTATCTTTGGCAAACCTGGAACGAATGGCAGAAAAATCTGCCAGTAATATCTTGTTGGCAATTGAACACAGCAAAAATACCACGCTGGCGCGTTTTATATACGCCCTGGGAATTCGTAATGTGGGGGAAACAACGGCTAAAGATCTGGCGCGTCATTTCGGTAGTCTGGATAAGCTGATGGCAGCGGATGAAGCAATGTTACAGCAGGTGCCCGATGTCGGACCCGTGGTTGCTCAAAGTATTGTTCAATTTTTTGGTGAAACCCATAACAGGGAAGTTGTCGAGCAAATGCGAGCCGCAGGTGTAAAATGGGAAGAAGGGCAGGGTTGGGTAGCGCCACCAGAGAATGCCATTAGCGGTAAATCATTCGTGTTGACTGGTACGCTGCCAAATTTACCGCGTGGTATTGCAAAAGAAATGATCGAAGTATCGGGTGGAAAAGTTGTCGGCAGCGTATCAAAGAAAACGGACTACGTTGTTGTGGGCGCAGATCCCGGCAGCAAATACGCAAAAGCGCAAGAATTAGGTATATCAATACTGGATGAAGAATCGCTTATTAAATTGTTAAGCGAATAATATAAATATTAAAGGAATTGAGGGGATATTGATGTTACAAGTGACTAAGGCTGTTTTTCCAGTGGCGGGTATGGGAACCCGTTTTTTGCCAGCTACAAAAGCCAGCCCGAAAGAGATGTTGCCTATTGTTGATAAGCCTTTGATTCAATATGCAGTTGAAGAAGCAGTGGCAGCAGGCATTACGGATCTTATTTTTATCACGGGCCGAACCAAGCGTTCAATAGAAGATCACTTCGATAAAGCTTATGAAATGGAAACCGAACTGGAAGCGCGCGGAAAAACACGCATGCTTGAAATGGTCAGGGATATTATCCCTAGCCATGTGTCCTGCATTTTTATTCGTCAGGTAGAAGCGCTTGGTTTAGGTCACGCAGTGTTGTGCGCTAAACCTGTTATTGGCGATGAACCTTTCGCCGTTATGCTTGCTGATGATTTGATAGATGGTGAGCCACCTGTATTGAAGCAAATGGTTGATCTTTTTACCTATTATCAAAGTTCTGTCATTGGCGTGCAAAATGTCGCACGTGAGGAAACATCGCAATATGGCATAGTTGCTACCCAGCCTATTTCTGAAAAAATTCACAAAATCACCAGCATTGTGGAAAAACCAAAACCAGAAGATGCACCTTCCACACTAGGTGTAGTAGGGCGGTATATATTGACTCCTCGCATCTTTGATCATCTGAAAAAGGTGCAAAAAGGGGCTGGTAATGAAATTCAATTGACGGATGCCATTGCAGCGTTGTTACAGGAGCAACAAGTAATGGCCTATGAGTTTACAGGAACACGTTATGACTGCGGTAGTAAGCTCGGTTATCTTAAAGCAACTGTCGAATTTGCCATGAAACATTATGAAGTCAGTGGAGAGTTTACTGAATATCTGGGGACTGTCTGCAATAAACTGGCATCAAATAAATTATAATGAGTTTTAGCCAACAAATTTTTGCTATTCAACTATAATTAATTTTGTTCGTTCATTAACTATCAATTGTAGTGCCTTGTTTTTAAAATTATTTTTAAATGGGAATATTTTGATGAGAAATATTCCCATTTAGGTTATAATATTGCAATTGCTTTTTTAGATTAGAAGCATATTCTTAAATTCTTGTGTTGGAGAGTGAGCATGGCAGATAAATTGATGATTATTATGGTTAACACCGATCCATCCAACGGCTCTGAATTAGGCGCGCCTTTTTTTCAAGCAACAGTTGCAGCTGCAATGGACTTTGAAGTAGAGGTTATTCTTACCGGCCGTTCTGGTGAGTTGGCTATAAAAGGTGTAGCAGAGAAGCTGTTTGTAAAAGAAGGATCGCCCAAGAGTGTTTACGAATTCATGAAAGATGCACATGAAGCTGGTGTGAAATTCAAAGTTTGTACTCCAACATTGGAGCTATGGGGTGAAGATCTGATCCCAGAAATTGAAGAAACCATTGGTGGTGCTTATGTTATTGAGCAAGCTATGGATGAAGATGTTGTTACACTGACTTACTAAAAGCATTTACAGGTTACGTTCTTCTAAATAGAAAAACCTAAAAAAGAGCAAAGGCAGAACTTGAGTTCGCCTTTGCTCTTTTTTTTACCTTGAAGTGCTTAGTTAGCTTGCCAAACATATAGCTACCTCGGCACAATACCCATTTACTAAATATCAATCCTAAAGCCATGCTCGACGCAAACAAAGCCCTTGATATCCTTAAAAATGCAGAGCTTATCGCTTCAAGTGATAAAGTATCAGAAACTCTTTCGCAAATAGCCAGCGAAATAACAGTCGCTTTATCCGACAAGCACCCCTTGGTCTTAAGCGTGATGGGTGGGGCAGTGGTGTTTACCGGACAATTGTTGCCAAAGCTCTTATTTCCCCTTGATTTTGATTATATTCATGTTACCCGATATGGCAATAATACCCAGGGTGGATTGTTGGACTGGAAGGTCATGCCCCGTGAAAATGTGGCTGGGCGTGTAGTGCTGGTATTGGACGATATACTGGACGAAGGTCATACCTTGGCTGCGATACGTGAGAAAGTACTGTCATTGGGTGCCAGCGCATTTTATAGTGCAGTATTTACAGATAAACAAATTGGTAAACAAAAGCCGATTCAAGCAGACTTTGTTGGTATGCAATTACCGAATAAATATGTATTTGGATTCGGGATGGATGTGCAGGGAGCATGGCGTAATCTGCCAGCTATCTATGCCATGAAAGAATAAGGAAAAATAATGTTAGCAATTATCGGCGGTACAGGATTAACCAAATTGGCCAATCTTGAAATTACGCATCGGCAAGTAATACGTACACCCTATGGTGAACCTTCAGGTGCACTTACTTTCGGCAATATTTGTGGCCATAGCGTTATTTTTTTGGCACGCCATGGTTATGGGCACACAATTCCACCTCACGAAGTGAATTACCGGGCCAATATCTGGGCACTTCACTCTCAAAAGGTAAAAAACGTTATATCTGTAGCCGCAGTGGGGGGCATACATGCTGATTTGGTTCCAGGGGTCATTGTTGTGCCAGATCAAATTATTGATTACACCTATGGTCGCAAAAATACGTATTTTGAGGGAAATGGGAAGCCTGTTACTCATATGGACTTCACTGAACCCTATTGTGATTACATGCGCGGCAGATGCAAAGAGGGAATATTGGCAGCTGGCGAGAAATTTGTTGATGGCGGAGTGTATGCTTCTGTTCAAGGCCCCAGACTGGAAACCAAGGCTGAAATAGATCGTCTGGAGCGTGATGGTGCCACTATGGTGGGTATGACTGGCATGCCGGAGGCTGCACTGGCGAAAGAAATTGGATTGAGCTATGCAACGATCGGTGTTGTCGCCAACTATGCCGCTGGTCGGGGTTCAAGCGCTCATCGCATCAGCTATGAAGAAATTGACACTGTTTTAAAGTCATCAATGGGCCGCGTCAGAAATATCCTTGAACACCTTGTGGATCTGGATAATGGCGATTAAGCCTGTTCTGAAAATGGGTGATCCCCGCTTGCTGGAGATTTCCAGTCGCGTCGAACAATTTAATACACCTGAATTGCAAGAGCTGATTCAAGATATGCATGACACCATGGAATCGCTTGATGGTGCCGGATTAGCCGCTCCACAAATTGGCGTCAGTTTGCAAGTAGTGATTTTTGGTGTTGGTCACAATCCCCGGTACCCTGATGCAGAGAAAGTGCCCTACACCGTTCTCATTAATCCTGAGCTATCTGCTATAAATGACGAGATGGAGGAGGGCTGGGAAGGGTGTTTGTCAGTACCAGGAATGCGTGGCAAGGTGCCGCGTTATAAGCAACTGCACTATAAAGGTTTTGATCAATTTGGGGTGGAAATAGACAGAAAGGTTGAAGGGTTTCATGCGCGGGTAGTGCAACACGAGGTGGACCACCTTAATGGCGTTCTTTATCTCATGCGTATTAAAGATATGCGATTTTTTGGTTTTACTGAAGTACTTTTTCCTGGACAGGAACTTGTTGATGAGTGAAGGCTGTTTCAGACAGGAATTTAATCTTGTAGCTGGTTAAACTCCGTAAGTATTCTGCAGGCGTTGTTCCTGCAGATTGCTTTGTTCAATACTTTGCAGGATACCCTGTAACTCAATCATCCAAGCTTCAGTAAGTTTGCGCACCTCGGTTTCATCTGCCAGTATTTTATTGATTAATTGAGCTTTATGCGCGCTGGCAGGTTCATCCAGATTGATTTCCGCATCAATAATTTTCATGACGGATACCAGTTCCCCGGATTGATGCTCAAGGCTGACCAGTTCTTCCCATTTGCCATTTACAGCCGCATCGAGCATCTTTCCAGTTAATGCAGATAGTGATTCATAATTTGCAATGACTTGGGAGATGCTCACTTATTTATGCCCTGCCATATGCGCGTTGAGTATTCGATGAAGAAATTGGTTGCGCTTCTGGTTGGGTATTGTTTGGTCGTATTGTGTCCCAAGCACTTTTTAATTCGGTGAGTAGATTTGAAACTTCGTCTAACGCTGTAATGTCATTTTTCAAATTGGCTTCAACCAGTCGCAATATCATATAGTCATATAACGATGATAAATTCTGAGCCATCTCGCCTCCAATTTTTTTATCTAGGCTTGCATTCAGCCCCTCGCCAATTATTGCTATAGTCTTTGTGATAGACGCGCCCTTGGCCATTATTTCTTTACGCATAATGCCAAGCTTTGCATTAGCAATTTCTAGTAGAGCACCCCGGTACAAGAGTGAAATGAGCTTGTGTGGATCAGCACCAATGATTTCCGATTCTACACTGACATTATTATAAGCTTTTATAGCGGTAGATGAGTTCATGTTTAGTTTCCCAAATTAAAGTCTGGCAAGTTGCTGGGTCAGATAGTTGCTGGTGCTATTCATATTGCTCAGCAAAACGTTAAGGTTGCTATAGGTAGTGGTATATTGTTTTTGAAGTACGGTCATGCGCGCTTCTAATCGCGTAATTTGGCCGTTATAACCTTTAATTGACGAGTTCAGGCTATCGGTTCGCTGGGCAATCAAGCCATCACCGGGAGAAAGCACTGAAGTTGTCCATGCCTTCAATCTGGTGCCAAATCCCGTTGCTGAAGAAAATAAACTGGTTACATCGCTAAAATTTTTTGATAGCGCACTGTTAAGTTTGCTGCTATCAAATTTCAAAGTACCTGTTGCATCGAAGGCAACGCCGATTTGACTGAGTGAGGTAAACGTGCCGCTTGCAGCTACATTAAAAATACCACGTAATTGATCCTGCATAAGGCGAACTGTTCCATCACCAGATAAAACAGGTGCTGCTGAAGTGGCGCTGCCATAGGCAGAGCGGGATTTAAGTTGGCTACTCAATCCATTGTACGCATCAACAAATCCAGAAACCGCAGTGCTGATTGCATCTGTGTCATGTGCTACCGTTAAGGTGGCTGATGTGGTAGTGAGATTTTTAAGTGTCAGTGTTGCGCCCTGAATAGCATCTGATACCGTGTTCGAAGCACTTGTAATGGCAATGCCATTCACTTTAAGGTTGGCATTCTGGGCTGCAACTGTCTGGTTCAAATTTTGCGTGCCAGCAGGATCATATCCTAGCAAGTTGTTTATTGTCCCATCTCCACCGCTGGCAGTGATTTTTAGACTATTCGTGACGCCTGAGTTAGTCGATGTCAGCGCAAGCCGATAGGGCGTTCCGCTACCATCGTTTACGATGCTAGCTGATACCCCTATATTTGCGCCATTAATTGCATCTCTTATGCCTTGCAGCGTGTTGTTGGTTCCATCTATCGTAATACTCTTGGTACCACTGCCGTTAGAAACAAATGAAGCGCCACTGTACACACCTCCGGCGAGCGTGCCCGTTGGAGGTGTTCCAAGACTGATGGTGCCGAAATCAAAAGTGATAGTCGTTGCCGTTCCGTCACTGATAGCCGTGTTGCTGCTGGCTTGTCCAGCTGCAACCAGATTTTGTGATTGCGCCAAACTGGATACTTCTAATGAATAAGTGCCTTGAACAGCAGTGCTGGTAGCTGAGGCAGTAAAAATGCTGGGATCAGATGGCGTGGCGCTGAAGCCTTGCAACTTGTCATTTAAATTTTGTATTGCAGTTTGAAAACTCGAGACTAATCCACTGATTGTGCCGAAAGATGAAATCTTGGTCTGGTAGCTACTGATTTTTGTGTTGAGCTTGTCGATTGGCTGACGCTCAATCGACATTAATTGAGAGACCAGGGTTTGAACATCAAGGGTATTTGCGCTAGTCGAAGCTACAGTGCTGGTTGCCATATTGAGCCTCTCGTTTCTAAGCCTTGTGTTTTAACAGCAGACCCTGCTGAAATTTATCTATATCACGTGAAATAGCTAAAGTCTGTTCTGATGGGAATTGACGTATCAATTCTCCAGTGCTTGTATCAACCATTTTAACGACTGTTATATGAGTCTCATTGTCCACGCTGAATTCCAGACTGTGGTTTGACTGTTGCATTACCTGATTAATAATATCCACTGCGTTCTTCAATTGTTCTGGTGAAGGTTGCTGAAGAGCTATTTGCGTTGAGGTGTTGGCAACAATTTTAGGAGCAGTTTCTCTGACCTGTATATCCACCTGTGGAACTACATTTGTGGGGGCTGTGTTCTGGATGATCATCTCGGATATCCTTTATATTACTTACTGACCGGCGCCGGTCAGTAAGATTTCATATTAACTTCTTAACGTAACAATGACAATACAGTGTTTGGCGTTTGGTTTGCTTGCGCCAGTACTGCAGTTCCAGCTTGTTGCAGAATGTTGTTACGGGTCATGGCTGTGGTTTCTGCAGCGTAGTCAGTATCCATGATACGGCTAAAGGAAGCTGATAAGTTAACAGAGGCAGTTTGCATGGTAGACACTGCAGATGAAAAAACTGCCATATCAGCACCGTATTTGGCACGAGATGCGGTTACAGCAGTAATGTCTGTGAGAACAGCAGCAGCAGTAGCACCAGCAGGGACCGCAAGCGCAGCGCTTTGTCCAGTAACTGTGCCACCCGAACCATCAACAGTCACAGTTCCAGGCAACCCAGTAGTGGTCAATGCTGCAATACGAGAATTTTCAGCGATAAGCGCTGTAGATTCTGTGGTGGCAGCATCGCTGGTTTGAACAAAAATTTCATGTAATCGCTGTAAGTTTTCAGTAACCTGTGCAGCATAACCATCAAGGGTTTGCGCTTTTGACACGGCATCATTTGCGTTGCGGATGGCAATGTTTGTTCCGCGAACCTGACTGTCATAGCCCGTAGCAATTGACAGGCCAGTAGCATCATCCTTAGAGCTGTTAATGCGCAGACCTGAAGACAAACGGGCCTGTGCTGTTTGCAGAGCCATATTGGATTTGTTCAGGGCTGCTCCAGCGAACAGGGAAGCTACGTTTGTGTTGATGACTTGAGCCATGGTAATTCTCCTTTAATACTTGTTACATTAAATTATGGCTTCTAAGCCATAAACTTCGGTTCGCCTTTCAGGCTTTTAACCGCCGTTGAAATCATTATCGGTTGGTCAGTTAAAAACTTTAGGGTGAATCACAAGTTTCTGATCTTGCTTGTTGCCTGAGACCAAGTTGTCTTGTAATTACATTATCGATTGTGATCGATAAAACTTTAGCCAACATTTAACAATTTTGATTAAGCTGTATAACAACAATAGGTTATATATTAAAAATACTGGGTAATAGTTTGCCCATTAGCGTTAATTTGAGGTGCGTATCAGTTGATTTATTTTTATGGATGGAATTGCCATTCGACTGGGTATATATGAATGCATTAAATGATTGGAATGGTAGCTTCAGTATCACCATTATCTTGATACTGTAAGCATTGCAGCGTATTGTATTAATGACTTTAGATTGCGGGTAATTGTTTGTAGCAGTACTATTTATTTCCTTTGTGAAAACTTTTTATTGGTCAGTATCAGGCAGGGACTTATCTTGGAATCGTTTGTTGTAACATGGCGTGAGCTATTGATTGTCATTGTGCTGGTTTTGGCGGTTTATATAGCCGAAATGCTGCTGCTCACACGATCCAGCAAAAGCAGGGGATTGAGGCTTTGGCAAAAAGGATTTGAAGCTAATAAGGAAGCGCATGCCCTTGATGGTATTGAAAGTGAAATTGCCTTGTTGCGTGATAAAGTATCCAAACTTGAAAGTGATATAGGCGAACTGAAGCAGGATAAACCTGCTGCCACACCCTATAGTCAGGCGATCCAGATGGCGCAGCAAGGTATCGATCCAAGTGAGTTGGCAGCAAATTGTGGTATATCTCGCGGAGAGGCGGAATTGATAGTTGCTTTGTATAGATCTCCTTCTTCTTGAAATTACCTGCTCAGGATAGCAAGTGATTTATAACGATATTCAAAATCAGCTTCAGCTACTCATCAAGGTTTCTTCCCCGCCGCTGATTGAGGTCTCTGAAACGCAGTTGAAGCTGCCTGATCTTGTTCCAGGGCAGCGCCTGTCGGCGACCGTATTAGGTAACATGCCAAACGGTCGTTTTCAGGTTTTGATTGCAGATAGCGTTCTTGATCTGAATCTTCCAAAAAATACCCAGGCTGGAGATAAACTCGACCTGACATTTGTTTCTAATCAACCACGCCTTACTTTTGCTTTGTCTCGTGATCTTCCTGCAGCAGGATTAAATTCAGCAGGTCAGCCACAAGTCTCAATCAGTGATTCTGCAAAATTTTTGGGTGCGTTATTGCAAAAAATAGCTGAACAGGCGCAAGGGCAAGCTTCACCCTTAAACAAATCTGCGCCGTTAATTGCAGGTTCTCCAGAAAATACCAAAGTGTTAGCCGATACCCTTCATAACGCAATATCTAAAAGCGGGATGTTTTATGAGTCCCATCAGGCCCAGTGGGTTACTGGTCAGAGACCTTTGGCCGATTTAACACTGGAGCCCCAGAGTAAATTGTCAGGGTTGAATCAGAATGCACAAACGTTAAGCGGGACGGGTGCTGGTGCACTCACGCAGACGCAAAATGCGGTACACCCCCAGGCTGCACCAATAGTGCAGCAACAGCTGGATATTCTGGATTCACGCCAAATTGTATGGCAGGGCCAGGTGTGGCCTGGTCAGGCTATGGACTGGCATATAGAGGAAGACACGCATAAGGATCAAGGGCAGGGCGAAGCACCTGCCTGGCAAACACGACTGTATCTTAAAATGCCAATGCTGGGCGAAGTAGAAGCTACCTTGGCCTTGAATAGGGAAGGTATTCGACTCAGTATTAATGTGTCGGATTCTGAAACAGCAAATATGCTAAAAACTAATCAACCTGCGCTGCAGTTTGCTTTGCAAACCGCGGGTATTAATTTGCTCGGTTTGAAAGTTGAACGAAATGAAGAAGCCTGATTCGCAACAGATTGCTGTAGCAATGGCCTATGGCGCTGGCGATGCAGCACCTAAGGTGGTCGCCAAAGGCAGAGGGATTCTGGCAGAAACAATTATTGCACGCGCTAAAGAAGCGGGGGTGTATGTGCATGAGTCGCCAGAGCTGGTTTCTTTATTGATGCAGGTAGATCTGGATCAGCATATTCCCCCCCAGCTTTATCTTGCAGTGGCTGAGTTGTTGGCATGGCTGTATCACTTGGAGAAAGGGGATGCGAATACAGAACAACCCAATTTTAAGTTACCGGGTTTAGTGCCTTAACCAGATCGGTTTCAAGCTGTAGCGTGCTTTTAGTTTGTTGCAAACTGTCTCCGGTAATCAGGAATATATCTTCCGCACGCCCACCCAGTGTGTTGATCTTTGCAGTATGCAAGTGGATTTTGTGTTTGACGAAAATCTGTGCAATTCGCGATAGCAAACCGGATTGGTCCCCCGCTGTAATGGAAAGCACGTGGTAAACGCCTTTGTCATCGGCTTGAATCCGAACCTGCGGTGCAATGGGGAAGTGTTTGAGATGCCTGCTTAAACGTCCGCGCAGGGGTTCTTCTACGGGTTTGGTTGATATCAGGCGTTCAGTCAGTTCAAATTCTACGTAGCTTATCAGGTCACGGTAATGAGGCGAGCGACTGGCTTCATCCAGTACCAAAAAACTATCCAGTGCGTATCCGTGGGTTGTGGTGTGTATCTTGGCTTCAACAATGTTGTAATTAGTACGTTCGAAAAATCCACATATTCTTGCAAACAAATCATCCTGATCCCGCGAATATATCAATACCTGCAGCCCTTCTCCCACAGGACTGATGCGCGATCTGACGATAGGTACGGCAGTGTTGGTATGGGCAAGTAATAAACGGGTGTGCCAGGCAATTTCCTGTGCGTCATGACGTAAGAAATACCCGATATCCAACTTTGACCACAATTCTTCATGTGCTTTATCATCAATGGCATAAAGCCTGAGAATGCGCTGCGCTTCAGTTTGCCTTGCCTCCAGATAGCTATCGGTAGTAGCGCTTCCTTCGCTTAAATGTCTTTTGGTAGCATAGAACAAATCCTCCAGTAATTTGCCTTTCCAGGCATTCCATACTTTAGGACTGGTGCCTCTTATATCTGCAACAGTTAGCAGATAGAGGGCAACCAGATGTCTCTGATCCTGTATTTTTTCAGCAAAGCCGGCAACGACGTCTGGGTCGCTAATGTCCTGTTTCTGCGCTGTGGCTGACATGGTCAGGTGTTTCTCTACCAGCCAGCAAACCAGCTCAGTATCTTCCGGAGCAAGATTATGTGCAGTGCAAAAACGTCGCGCATCCACTTTGCCAAGAGTAGAGTGATCCCCCCCACGTCCTTTGGCAATATCATGGAATAGTGCAGCAAGATTGAGTACTTCCGGCTTTTCGAAGCTGTTGATCAGACGGCTGCACAAGGGGAATTCATGGGCAAATTCTGCAACTGTAAAACGTCTCAGATTGCGCAGTACCATCAGGGTATGCTCGTCAACTGTGTACTGATGGTAAAGGTCATGCTGCATTTGACCGACGATACGTCCAAATGCAGGGATATAGCGCCCCAGTATACCGTACTGATTCATCCTGCGTAATTCGTGAGTAACCCCTCTGGATTGTCTCAGAATTTCCATGAATAAATCACGGTTATGCCGTTCACGTCGAAATGTCGGGGTAATCAAGCGTTTTGCCCGCCATAACGCACGCAATGTGCTTGCGGTCATCCCATTTAATTCTGAGTGCTGTTGTAATAACAAAAAGGATTCAAGTATCGCACTGGGGTCTTCCTCAAATACCTGGTCATTTGTTGCTGCGAGCAGATTGCCGTATTTTCTGAAACGGGCATTTAATTCAACAGGTGCTTCATGACTGGGTGGGAATATTTTGGCCCGTAAATTTTGCAGCAGTATTTCATTGAGCAGGCTGATGGCTTTGGCAGTACGATAATAACGCTGCATTAGCTGTTCGCTAGCGCGACGTTGTTTTGTGTCAATAAAGCCAAACTGTTGAGCCAGCGTGGCTTGAAAATCAAATAACAGCCTGTCTTCCCTGCGTTTAGCAAGGTAATGTAATCGAATGCGGATGTTTTCGAGCAAGGTTTCGTGCCGGCGAATCTGGCGCGCTTCATTAGAGGTAATAATGGATTGATGGGCTAATGCCATCCAGGACTGTCCAAGACCGCATCCATCACTTATCCATATAATATTTTGTAAATCTCTCAGGCCGCCCGGACTTTCTTTAACGTTAGGCTCAAGGTTGTAGGCTGTGTCATGGAAGCGAGCGTGCCGCTGCTGTTGTTCCAGATACTTGG
>JAYVLG010000101.1:0-3275 GCA_043759595.1 Sulfurirhabdus sp.
AAATACACCCTCTTCAGGTCAATGGCCAGGTAGCTCAGTCGGTAGAGCAGCGGATTGAAAATCCGCGTGTCGGTGGTTCGATTCCACTCCTGGCCACCAGCATTTACAGGCCAGACCTCGCCTATTGCCGTTATCGCCCTGGTCTCTAATCTGACTACGGTTCATAATTTCGCTTCCCAATCCTGATATCTTCTTTGGCTTGCGTATGGGTCCGAAAGCTTAAGCATTTCGTTACCTTTATACCTACCCGTTGCTTCTGGCTAGATGTTCGCGGGATGGAATTTGCAAGTTCTGAAAAAAGCGAGCTTTTGCACGGAGCATGCCAGTCCTATGTTGGCGGGCATCCTCATGTTTGTTCCACTTATCGGCAATCTTGTGCTCACGCAGGAAAAGCTTCGCCGAAGCGAGGTCTGCGACCAACTGCTAGCGCCAATTAGACGGGGCGTTTGCAGCGGAGAGCCAGGCCAGCAAGGCCGACCAGCATCAGCGGATAGGTTGCGGGTTCTGGAACGGAGGCTATTGGAGTAAGGCTGCTCAGGTTTGAGGTATAAACCGCTACATCCGTATAGACCTTTATTTCCGCTGTGGTAAACATAAAATCAGGGATCGTGGGCGGTAGTGATATGGGGCCCGGATTTGCATTAAAAGCCGTGGCCGTACGGTCGATCAATCCGAAAGAAATACCGATCGGATTAAGTCCCACAAAGCTACCGGTTGAAGAAAGCGGCAGGACGTTATAGCCATAGGTCCATAGCGAGTCGCCGGTGGCGACGCCATGTAACCCGCCATCAAGAAGAGAGTTGTTGTATATCACAATATTTCCTGGACTCCCACCTGACACCGTGTTACCAGCTATAGTCAGAGTCAGTGACGAAAAGGCATTGGTAAACAGTGTCTGGGTGGCACCCGGGTTAAAGTAAGGAGTCGTTGTGCCTGTTACACTCGGGTCATAAGAAAATGTCCCCGTGTAAGCTGTTCCGGCGGCTATTCCGCCCATATCTGTGGAAATGACCCCGCTAAAGCCGTAAAAAACTGTTGTGGCTTGAGTTGTGCCTGCTGCAAAAGACATCAGCAACGCTGTGACCAAAATAGAGAATTTCTTCATGTCATGTATCCCTTGTTGATTGGTTAATATTTTGTTGTCCCGCCTAAAAATACATGAGCTTTATTGCAAGCTTCTTCACGTTTTAAAACCAACTAGCTAGTCAAGCAAAACTCATATCATGCATTCATGTCAATACTTAACAGATTGATATTGATGAATTATACAAGAGTGCGCTGGGAATATTCAAGACAGAGGGGGAAATCTAAAGTTACTCAACACATTTCAGTTGAGTCATACGAGTTCCAGTGCGGGCTTAACTTTCCAATAATCCACGTTGAAGAGTGTTTTGTATATCGACCAGCCATTGATCATTGACCGGCGATTGTCCGAAACTGGCCGAGTGCAACCGCAAGATAACAAGCCCCGGGACGCCTGAGACAAAAACAAAATTGGTTAGCATTTATTAGCGAACGTAGGCGGGCAATTTGCAATAAAAATAACAAGCAATAACAATGAAAATCCTCGTGTCGGTGGTTCGATTCCACTCCTGACCACCAGCATTCCTTCCTTCTTCACTGCCCATTTTTAATTTAGAACTTATCCGTAAATAAAGGATAATGCTTTTCCATGCGCGATGACCGCGCGTGGGGGCGAGGATGACAAAAGCGAAGGTATGGGAAGTTACGGATGCATTCTGGGAGCGCGTAGAGCCGCTGATACCTGTCCGCCAGCGTTTGGCAGAGCAGGCCTACACACGCAAGGCGGGGGGTGGCCGCAAGCCCAAGGCACCCCGACTTGTTTTTGAAGGTATCGTGTATGTACTGAGGACGGGCTGTCAGTGGAAAGCGTTGCCTGCTGAGCGTTATGGCAGTTCCAGCGCAATCCATGCGCGGTTTCTGGAGTGGGAGAAAGCGGGCTTCTTTGAAGCTTTGTGGAAGGCGGGGCTTGCCGAGTACGACGACTTTGAAGGCATCGCCTGGCGTTGGCAAAGTATCGATGGGGTGATGATGAAGGCCCCGCTGGCTCAGGCTAGCGTTGGGCCCAACCCAACGGATCGGGGGAAAAAATGGCAGCAAGCGTCATTTACTGGTGGACGGTCGTGGCGTCCCGTTGTCGCTCGTCGTGACCGGAGCGAACCGGCATGACGTCTCGCAACTTGCGGCTGTACTGGATGCCATCATGGTCAAGCGAGCCCTGCCGCCCCAGCGGCGCAGCAAACATTTGTGTGCTGACGCGGGTTACACCGGCGCACCGGCGCTGGAAGTGATTGAGAAACATGGTTACATACCGCACGTCAAAGGGCGCGGGCAAGAGGCCGGCGAACTCAAGCGTGACCCCAGGAAAAAGGCCAGGCGCTGGATCGTTGAAGTGGCGCACAGTTGGTTTAATCGTTTCCGCAAACTGCTGGTGCGGTACGAGAAACTTGATCGCAGCTTTCTCGCGCTAAACCACCTGGCTGCAGCTATCATGGCATTCAGAAAGATAAAGCTGGATGTGAATATTATTTACGGATAAGTTCTTAGTAAAAATGGAGCGGCCTAGGTATCTAAGCTACTACTTGATATGAAATCCCCCCACGCCGAACAAGCCGATCAAACCAATAATAATTAAATATATTGCCACGATGAAGTTTAAGAGACGTGGCACCACCAGAATCAGTATGCCGGCGATTAACGACACGATCGGGGCGAGGCTTAAAGTCATATTCATATTCAATCTCCTGAGAGTAAATGCTTTTGGGTAAAAGTTTGAATCGTATTTTAAGCTTAGTAGTTGAGTGATTTAATTTTACTCAACGGTCACGGATTTAGCTAAATTCCGGGGCTTGTCAACATCGGTACCTTTTTGCAGTGCCGCGTGATATGACAGCAATTGCAGCGGAATAGTGTGAAGGATGGGCGATAGCGGACCGTTATGTCCGCCCGGCAGTTTGATGACGTGGACAAATTCCGATTCGTCGATGTGAACGTCACCGTCAGCAATCACATACAGCTCACCGCCGCGCGCGCGAACTTCTTGTAAATTGGATTTCAATTTTTCAATCAGTTGGTCATTCGGCGCAATGGTGACCACCGGCATGTCTTTATCCACAAGCGCGAGCGGGCCGTGTTTGAGTTCGCCTGCAGGGTAGGCTTCGGCGTGAATGTAGGAAATTTCCTTGAGCTTTAACGCGCCTTCGAGTGCGATGGGAAAGTGCGCACCGCGGCCCAAAAAAAGCGCGTGATGTTTG
>JAYVLG010000102.1:0-9341 GCA_043759595.1 Sulfurirhabdus sp.
CCCATTTTTGCGCCCACCGAGGAAGTGCGCGGCTCGCACGGCCCCATTTGCAAAAGTGGCACGACTGGATGCCTTATGTGTAATTTCTACGCGTTCGCCAATTCCAGCAAACATAACGGTGTGGTCACCTACAATATCGCCGCCGCGTACTGTGGCAAAGCCAATTGTTGAAGGAGAACGTTCGCCGGTCACACCCTCCCGACCATAAACCGCGCAATCTGCAAGATTTCGTCCCAGCGCCTCCGCTACCACTTCGCCCATGCGCAAAGCCGTTCCTGAAGGCGCATCCACCTTGTGGCGATGATGCGCTTCCACAACTTCGATATCGAAACCCTCGTTTAAGACTTTGGCAGCGATTTCAAGTAATTTAAACGTCAAATTCACACCCGCACTCATATTTGGAGCAAATACAATAGCGATATCCCGCGCCGCTTCTGCAATCTGACGCTTTTGATCTTCGCTGAAGCCAGTCGTGCCAATCACCATCTTTACGCCGTGCTGACGGCATAATGTCATGTGTTCAAGCGTACCTTCAGGGCGTGTAAAATCAATAAACACATCACTTCCTGCGATTGCTTTTGCAGGATCATCCGTTATCATTACACCACAAGGAGAACCTACCAATTCGCCGGCATCCTTACCGACATAAGTACTGCCCGCTCTTTCAAGAGCAGCAAATAAACGAGCATCGGGCGACAGGGAAACCGCCTCAATCAATGCTCGCCCCATACGACCGGAACTCCCTGCGATGACAATATTCTGCATATCCATACCCAATTACAATCCAATCTTTTCAAGCATTCTGCCAAAAAAACCTTTTTCTTCTTTTTCAGCTTTGGCGCCATCAACTTTCTGATCCGCCTTCACGCTCTGAGCATCACCTGATTTGGCAGACGCACTTTCCGCGGCCTTTATATCTTCAGGCGTAGATGCGGCCACATCGCCTTCCAGCCGCTTCAGAACGTCACCTTCAAATATCACGGTTAACTTGCGCTGTTCCAGCAGTTTTCCACCTTTATTCAAAAGATATACATAGTCCCACCGGTCTGCATGAAATGCATCCGAAATCAGCGGCGTACCGAGAACAAATTTTGTCTGAGACTTAGTCATACCCGGCTTAAGCTTGGATACCATTTCCTGCGTAACAACGTTACCCTGCTGAATATCAATTTTATAAGGTGATATTGCAGGAACATAGGAGCAAGAAGCCAGCAGCAACATCAAGGGAATAATTATTTTGTACATACGTTAACGTCGATGTGTTTTGCAAAGATTTAAAAAGGCTATATCATACCCCAGAATTGACTAACTCAGGCATCACAAAATTATGAGCGACTCCACTGACCTTAAAAACATTGGCCTTAAAGCAACCTTACCCAGACTAAAAATTCTCAACTTGTTTGAAAACAGCTCGGTCCGCCACATGGCTGCTGAAGACGTTTACAAGCAACTGATTGCTGATGGAGAAGATGTGGGCCTGGCAACTGTTTACCGGGTATTAACCCAGTTTGAACAAGCCGGCTTGCTGATGCGCCACCATTTTGAAAGCGACAAAGCCGTTTATGAACTTAACCAGGGCGGCCACCATGACCATCTGGTTTGCTTGCAATGTGGCCGGGTAGAAGAATTTTTTGATGAAGAGATTGAGCGCCGTCAAAAGAAAATCGCACAAGACAGAGGATTTGCAATTCACGATCACTCTC
This sequence comes from Sulfurirhabdus sp., assembly GCA_043759595.1. GTDB lineage: Bacteria > Pseudomonadota > Gammaproteobacteria > Burkholderiales > SMCO01 > Sulfurirhabdus. Next base: position 1,704 of record JAYVLG010000102.1, read on the forward strand.
TGTACTTATACGCTGATTGCACCAAGGAAGCTTGCCCGCACAAGGTTAAAGCGAAATAAGACAATCTGAAAGCAACGCAATAATAAACCGACAGAATTAAAGAAAAACAGCGGAAAGCCGGTTCTACCAACCTTCTTTCCTTCTGATTCATTGCGCTCCCCGCTGAACGCTACGCTTCAAACCCCAGCATTTCTTCTGCATGTTTGCGAGTTGTCTGGGTAATATCGACACCCCCCAACATCCGTGCAATTTCATCGATGCGACTCGATTTCTCCAGCACCGAAATCTGGCTGACCACTGTGTCGCTACGCACTGTTTTTGCCACCTGCCAGTGATTCTGCCCTAATGCCGCTACTTGCGGTAAATGCGTGATGCAAAGCACCTGCCGCTCATCACCCAGTTTTCTCAGCATTTGGCCGACAATTTCCGCCACACCACCACCAATACCCACATCTACTTCATCAAAAATCAGTGTCGGGACTTTGGAAATTTTACTGGTAATGACTTGAATTGCCAGACTGATACGGGAAAGCTCACCCCCTGATGCCACTTTTGCCAATGGTTTGGGAGTGACACCACCGTGGGAAGCGACCAAAAATTCAATTTGCTCTAATCCATAAGCGTTGCCTTCAGGCAGCGCCGATAATCCAATTTCGAATTGACCTCCAGTCATTGCAAGACTTTGCATCGAAGCGCTAACTTTTTGCGACAACGTTTTTGCAGCGGCCTGTCTGCCAGCACTTAATTTTTTTGCCTTCGCAAGGTATTCCGTCTGTGCTTCTGTCTCTTTTTGTTGCAAATCACCACTTTCACCTGCACCACCTAACGCATCCAGGCGATTTTGCCATTGATTAAGCAACTCGGGCAACTGATCTGGTGTGGTTCGATACTTGCGTGCGCTGGAATGCACTTCATCCAGCCGCTGTTCTGTAGTACGCAATCTTTCCGGATCAAGATCCAGACGCTGCAAATAATGTCTTAAACTGTATACCGCTTCCTGCAACTGGATTTCTGCGGGCTCTAGTACGTCTAACGTTTCTTTTAGACTTGCATCAAATTCCTGCAAATGCTTTAAACGCGAAGTCAATGCACTTATCTGAGGCAAGCAGGCAGATTCTCCTTCGGATAACAGTTCCAGTCCGAACTGCGCACCTTCCATCAAACTTGCCGAATTGGATAACCGGGCATGTTCAGCCAACAACTCTTCCCATTCTGCAAGGGAAAAACTCAGGCCTTTTACTTCTCGCACTTGCCATTCAAGCTGCTCTCGTTCCAGAGCATGAGCTTCAGTGTCCTTTTCCCATTCCAGACGACTTTTTCGCAATTCTTGCCAGCGCCGATAGGCTTCTGTCGCTTCTCCACACAAACCGCGCAACCCGGCGTAACCGTCCAGCAATTCCCGCTGAGCATTTTGCCTGAGCAAAGACTGGTGCGCGTGCTGACCATGGATATCTACCAGCCACTCTCCAGCGTCTCTCAATTGTTGCTGCGTGGCTTGCCGGCCATTGATAAAGCCCCGTGAACGACCATTCGCATCGATCACTCTGCGCATCAGACACACGTCCGGATCGCCTGCCAGCTCATTTTCTTCCAGCCAGCGTTCCAACTCCGGCAAGGCTTGTATAGCAAACTCTGCAATCAGTTCCGCACGTTCGCAGCCTGTACGTACTACCCCGCTGTCGCCGCGTTCACCCAGCACAAGAGCAAGAGCATCGATCAATATGGACTTCCCTGCACCAGTCTCACCAGTTAACACGGTAAAGCCGGTATTAAATTCCAGATCCAGCTTATCTACAATGACGAAATCACGAACACTTAAGTTAAGCAACATTTAGAGTTTCTCGCCCCAATGTAATTTTTGCCTCAACATGTCGTAATAACTGTGACCAACAGGATGTAGTAACCGTACAGCATTTCCAGCACGGCGCACTATCACCTTGTCACCTACAATCAGGTCAAAATGTCGCTGCCCGTCGAAATGAGCGCGCGCATCGCTTGCATAGGTAATGGTTATTTCTACAACGGAGTGACTGTTGACCGCAATCGGGCGCGCAGACAACGTGTGCGGACAAACAGGGACCAGGGCAATCGCTTCAAGGGTTGGGTGTAACAAAGGGCCGCCTGCAGAAAGTGCATAGGCGGTTGAACCTGTCGGCGTGGCCACAACCAGTCCATCTGCACGCTGGCTGTTTACAAACTCGTTATCGATGGAAACTTCAATCTCAATCAGACGACCAGTATTCCCTTTACCGACAACCACATCATTAAAAGCGCAGGCGGAGAAAACTTTTTCACCCTCGCGCCAAATTTCAGTATTCAGAAGAATCCGGTCCTCGGCGCTATATTCCCCGTTCAGCATTTCTGCAACGGTATCAAACATGGTATCGATGGAAACGTCGGTCAGGAATCCCAGCCTGCCCTGATTCACTCCAATGAGTGGCACTTTATATTCGACCAGCGTGCGAGCAATGTTCAGCATCGTGCCATCCCCTCCCATAACAACGGCCACATCCGCCACACCTCCAATATCGGAAAGGTTTGCCATGAGAAATTTTGACGTGCCAATAAGTTCAGCGGTCTGCCTGGCCACTAGCACGGCATAATCGCGTTCGACCAGAAATTGCGCAAGCCGCAACAACGGTTCGCTGATTTCAGGGCTATTATATTTACCGATTAACGCTATTGTTTTAAATGGTTGGGTCATAGGATTTGAATTATAACGCTAGCGATACGTTTTGACACGTTATGGATTTAAGCAATTTTGTGTAAAATGGACTCATGTTAAATTCTCGCGCACAACTTTTACTCAAAACGCTGGTTGAACGCTACATAAATGAAGGCCAGCCTATTGGCTCGCGCACGCTTTCGAAATTTTCCGGGCTGGACCTGAGTCCGGCCAGTATTCGCAATGTGATGGCTGACCTGGAAGAATCCGGGCTCATTATCAGCCCACATACTTCTGCCGGGCGCATTCCCACCTCCCGAGGGTATCGTTTTTTTGTTGATACGCTACTCACAATCAAACCGTTAGGTGCGGGAGAAATTCATCAACTTGAGAATAAGCTGCATCCAGACGATCCACAAAGATTAGCCGCCTCTGCTTCTCAACTCCTTTCCCAACTTACCCAGTTTGCCGGTGTCGTCATGACACCCAAACGGCGCAGCGCTGCTTTTCGCCAGCTGGAATTTTTGACGCTATCTGAAAAACGCATCCTCCTGATCATTGTAACGGCAGAAGGGGAAGTGCAAAACCGTATTATTTGCACAGACAAATCCTACAGCTCATCAGAACTCACCCAGGCTGCCAATTTTTTCAACCAGAATTATTCAGGACTGACGTTCACCGAAGTACGCGCAAAAATTCAAACAGAACTGAAGCAATTGCACCATAACATGACCCATTTAATGAACGCAGCGCTTGAAGCCGGCAGTGAGGCGCTCAGTGAAACCCAGGATAACTGTGTTATTTCAGGTGAGCGCAATTTGCTAAATGTGCACGATCTTTCTTCCGACATGGCCAGCGTCAGAAAACTGTTTGATGTATTTGAGCAAAAAACCGCATTGCTGCAATTACTGGATCGCAGCCAGCAGGCTAATGGAGTACAAATATTTATTGGCGGAGAATCAGGATTAACGCCACTGGATGAATGCAGCGTCGTCACTGCGCCATACGAAGTGGATGGCAAAATTGTAGGCACCGTTGGCGTTGTCGGGCCCACACGTATGGCCTATGAGCGTGTTATTCCGATTGTGGATATCACGGCAAAGCTCCTGACCAGCGCCCTTTCATTCCAGTAATCCGGTTTTAAAGCTTGTTTAGCGTTACATAACCCGAATTCCCAAAGACTTCCTTACAACAACGATCAAAATGAGCTATTTAAAAGAACCTACTTTTCAACATGGCAGCCTGCCTAAAATAGGCATCCTGTTAGTTAACCTTGGCACACCTGAAGCAGCTACCGCTTCTGCCCTTCGGCCTTATCTGAAGGAATTTTTGTCAGACCCACGGGTTATTGAAATCCCCAAAGCCATATGGTGGTTTATTTTAAACGGCATTATTCTGAACACACGCCCCAAAAAGTCGGCTGAAAAATATGCTCAGATATGGACCAAAGAAGGTTCCCCTCTTAAAGTAAACACTGAAAAGCAGGCAAAGTTGCTCAAAGGTTACCTGGGCGATCAACTAAAAACACCTTTCGTATTGGAATACGCGATGCGTTACGGCAACCCGTCCATTGACAGCGTACTCAGCAAACTGAGAGAGCAAAATTGCGACAGAATTCTGGTGCTGCCGCTCTACCCGCAATATGCCGCCAGCGCAACAGCAACAGCCTTTGACAAAGTATTCCAGTCGCTTGCTAAAATGCGTAATGTTCCGGCAATCCGCACTATCAAGCATTATCATGATCGCCCGGATTACATACAGGCATTAGCCCAGAGCATCAATGAATACTGGATGCAAAATGGCCGCCCGAATAAGCTGGTAATGAGCTTTCATGGCGTTCCCCGCTTTTCTTTAGATAAAGGCGACCCTTACCACTGCGAATGCCAGAAAACAGGCCGATTGCTGGCAGAAGCGCTGGGGCTGAAAGAAAATCAATATCAGGTATGTTTTCAATCCCGCTTTGGGCGCACTGAATGGCTAAAGCCCTACACAACCAACACTTTGGAAGAACTTGGCAAAGCCGGCACCCAACGCGTAGATACAGTCTGCCCTGGTTTTACCAGTGACTGCCTGGAAACTCTGGAAGAAATCGCCATGGAAGGCAAAACCACTTTCCTTAACGCAGGCGGCAAAGAATTTCACTACATCCCTTGCCTTAACAGCCGCGATGACTGGATAAAAGCCATGCGCGATATCGTGCTGGAAAATCTGCAAGGGTGGGTTTCACCTTTATCGGATGAAGCCACACTACAAGAAAGCAAAGCTCGTGCAATTACAATGGGTGCCAAAGCTTAAATGATTTCTGATACAAAATCACCCCACTATCCTAAAAAAATGCAATTTAATTAACTGGTTAGGATGATAAAACCAGATGCCACAGAGACCAGTTGATCGAATATTAAAACCCATTTAAAACGATTTTATTAGCTCGTACAGTCAATTCACTCGAGGTGCTGAAATGGCGCAAGAAAATAGCAAGCTGGACAAAATAGTGCTAGAAGCGCGGCGAAATGCAGAGAAAAGGGCTGCAGGATATCGAGAACAAGCACTAAAGCTGTACCCTTGGGTGTGTGGCCGCTGCGCCCGCACTTTCACCCGAGAAAACCTCCTGTTGCTGGAGGTGCACCACAAAAACAGCAACCATGACGACAATCCGGCTGATGGCAGCAATTGGGAACTCCTATGCACTTATTGCCATGAGAATGAGCACTCCCGGATTAAAGATTCAACTGGCCGTTCTGATGATGGAAATTCAGAAAACCTGGCCACCTTCAATCCTTTTGCAGGATTAAAGGATATGTTGAAGAACAAAAAATAACCCTCTAAATGGAAAGCACTCAGAACCTGAGGTAAGCTGAAAACAAATGAGTCCAACGTTTGAGCAATATAACAAAACAGAGGATCGAAGATGGAACGATTACCTACAAGGTTATACTCGCCTGAATTTCATGAACAAACAGTCCGATTGTACGAAGTTGGTGGATTAACGATGCCAGAAGTCTCTAAGCAGCCCATTACCCATTGGCACATTAAAGTAATGGGTAATGAGTCTCCCGATGAAGGTGGGCTGGCTGAAGATGCTTGACAATCAGAACAAATTAAACTTATTCAACAGCAAAACCACGAGACTTCCACTCGGGGTATCCTCCACGAAACCAATAAACTTTGGAGTAATGATTTTTCACTGCTAGTTTCGCACTTTTATAACTTTTCCAGCACTCTGCGCCATTACATGAAAATATTACCGGCATATTTTTATCTTGAGGCAATTGAGTCAAATCAAACACGTCAAGCGTGTCATCAAAGCCGGTTTCTTTAGGGCTATTTTCTTTATATGGCAGACTAATGGCACCTTTAATATGACTTTCCTTATTTTCATGCCCAACTCGGGTATCAAACAATTTCGCACCTTTCTCCATCAATTCTTTAGCCTGTTCAGCAGTCACTACAGTGGCACCTTGAAGTACCTTTGGCGTAAAATATCCCAAAGTGGAAACATACTGAAAATCATCTCGTACAGCTGCTTCAAAATCACTGATTTGCAGGTTAGGTAATATTGAAGCTTGCGCTGACGATTTCAGTTGCAACAGTGCATTACGAATTTTATCCTGCTGAGCTTGTGGAATTTTACTATTGACGGCAACACTTAAACCCGGAACTTCTTTGGTTTTCATGATGATTATGCCGGGATTTTTTACTAGCCATTTTTTTGCCATATCTTCTTCCACAACAACCACATCAGTTTGATTAATACCAAGACTGTACAGTGCGGAATCTTGATAGCGCGAATATGTAATTGTGCTGAAAAAAGATTTGGTATCCAGTCCTAGTGCGTTCAATTCGCCTTTAGCTAAATACGTCGCCAAAGAATCCTGATTTGGCAGGCTTAGGCGTTTACCTTTAGCTTGCTCCAGATTCGTTATGTTACTGTTTTTACTTACAACAAATACTGCTTTATTACTGCCCGGCTCTTTCACAACGGGTTCATAGCCGTACTTTAAAGCGCTACCAATCATATGAGCTGGGGCCAACAATATTGCATAGTAGCCCGTGCGCGTACGTTGCAATTCAGTTGTGGCATTTTGCCCAAACACGACCTTGACCGGCGCACCTGCAACATTGCTCAAATATTTTGCCAAAACCTGATATGCCTCCTGCACATCCAAAGAATTGACAACACCTGCATTTCCTGTATTAACACTTAACAGCAATCCCTCTACCGCCGCAGCTTTAGCAACAAAAAACACATTTAAAAAAACAGCTACAATTATAAAAAATTTACTCACAAACACCTCTAATAGATTAAGTTAGTACATATATACTACAAGAAAACATCTAATGTACTATCGACACTCCATGCATTTACTTTAGAGCTTCTAGAAAAACAGCTCAACCCGATGATTTCAGAGGGAAGAGTCCCACCCGCAGGTGAGATTTTTTTACTGTTCAAGCGCTATTTTTCGCTTTACCCGTCCGAAATCATTGTTCTTGCTCCGTTGTGCCCATGAGCACGTTGATCTCGTGCATCTTGCCATCGCTGATGTGGATGAAAGTTGGAATATTGCCGCGCAGGTCGAGCAGCGTATGCAATTTGACGGCGGCCTTGGCCTGAAAAAAACGTGCCCAGGGGAAGACGCTCAAGCACAGGTCGATGGTTGTGGTATCGAGCGCATACACAGTCTGTTTCAGTTCCACGGCAAAGCTGTCGTTGATATAGAGATCTCTCGCGGTCTGGATGAGACTGATCGCGAAATCTTGATAAATTCGCCAGTCGCGTGATTCGTTGGCATCGGCCAGTGTGCTCTTGGCGATATTGCCTCGGATGCCCAAGTGATAGAGTTTGGCTTGGTGGGCACGCAAACAGGTTTCGATATCGCGCAGGCTCTCGCGATAAGTCAGTTGTGCGAAGGCAAGACAGAGGAACTGATCGAGATGTGAGAATTTGAGTGTTGGATATCGGCTTTGATACTTGG
>JAYVLG010000103.1:0-4451 GCA_043759595.1 Sulfurirhabdus sp.
AGATGAAGAACTTCGTGATTTTCTGGCTTTGAAAGTTCCCTCAGCGCATGCGCGAGGGCGGGAGGAAGATTGTTGTCAATAATGAACTTCACGCAGCCAGTCGCTCTTCAAAGCGGATCGCCGCCTCTACCGCGCTGACAGGTACCTCATACAGCTTGGCTACATATTGCTTGTTTTCCTCAGCCTTGAAAGCGTCGTAAAGAATTGATGTCCTGACACTTCCATTCGTAACAATGGGCTTGCCAAAAGCAATGGTCGGGTCAAGCACAACAGCCTTGCTACGCGGCACCGGATACCAATGCGAAGCAAGCTCGTCACTCCCAAACTCAATCCCACGGTATAGCGATGGCTCAATAATTTTGGTAAATGCAAACTGCTTTTTGGCCAAATCAAGCAATTGCTCATCACCGGTTTCCTCCATGGCAGAGGCAAAAATTGTCCGTCCATCAGTCTGGAAACGCTTGCATGTAAAGGGGTAGGGATGATTAAAGATTTCCCTTGCATGACCGCTGGCAACGCGTATGGTCTGCAAGCTAACACCATGCTTGCGGAATGCCTGGACAAAGCGCACCTCAAGCAAGTCATGGAAGCTGATGCCTTCAACCTCTGCCTCAGCCAACTCGGTTTTCCAAAGAGGAGCGCTATTCACGCGCGCACCAGAAACAGCGGCTTTGTGTGAATAGCCATTCAGCCACCGGCGCAAATCCTGCGCAGAGGCATTTGTAAGCCTGGAAGCTTCTTGAAAAGTATAGAGACCAACATTAATCAAGTTCATTTGGCCTCCCTCAGAGTAGATTTTTCATGGAACCGCCTCAAGTGAAGAGAGACAGATAGGTGAACTAGCAAAACCACCTGATTTCAGATGGCTTCAATTTACAATTCTACAGCACCCCTCCAGCTCTATCAAGAAAGCTTAATCACTACTGTGTATATACCCCTGCCGGCAACGCGCGGCAGAAACAGTTGCCAATCAGGCAGGAAAGTTCACCGCAATTGTGCTGCCGATAAAATCTCAAGGTCGGGCAGTTCGTTCATTCTTCTTTCTCAATCCGGTGTGGCTCATTATGTGACCGTAATCTAAGTTGACCTATTGCTTCCCGAAAATCAATTTGGATTAGTCCCATACAAAGCAGGGGATAAATAATATTGATGAGGGATATGTGATTCCTACTTCAGTGAATTAAAACCGCGCCGAATAATTGCGGCCATTAGCTTTCGCCGTTGCGGAAGAAAATCCTCATATGGTAGAGTCTCCCAATCCTTGGGTAATGCGTGAAGTTCGTGCATCAACTTCCATGCCTCATCAGTAAAGCGTGATCTAATTTCTGGCACATATTCTGTCGGAGCTTTATTGCTTATATCTATGTTGTCCGGCCATTCAATGAGTGCATAATTTGCTTGTTGATTAATTATCTTCATATCATCGACTCCATTTTTGGCGAGCCAAGCCTTTGGGAATAGGTGATGGCGTTCCAAGGGTTTTTTGTTTGCCTTTAGTGATGGATCAAGCAATTCAGGCACTTTTTTATGCGAGAACAGAACGGGAGCCGTAAGCTTGTTCTGTGCGGCGATATACGCGAATAATTCCGGATTCCTGGCTGATGAACTTTCTAAATTAGCTGGTAACGTAATTTCCCAGAAGTCATTGGTCAGCTCCGAGGCCATAATATCTTCCAACATTTTGGCGAACGCATCACCATCTTTCGCTACAAGCACGCGGTTCAAATCACCATCCATCACCGTTTCCGGCGAACTGCTATATCTCCCGGTTAAGGAGCTGAAGAAAAACCAGCGGCCAATTAGTCTCTGCAATACATGCTCGACAACATTAAATCGATTCCTGCCTATCAAATAAAAAGCGTATGCATAGAGCAATGCGCTTTGCGAGGAAATCATTTCGCCGCCACGGTATCCTGCACCAAGAAGGCTACTGAGGAATTGATGCCAGCTCGTAATGTTAAGTACCTCGACTTGAGCTGCTTGCAACACCTTAAACTGAGATTCTCGTCTTTCAACTGAGAAATCCCCGGTCTCCATGCTCTTGCCCCGCAATATCTGATAGACACTCTTGAGTCGCCCGCGCCCAAAACCAAGTGCAATTGATACTCTAAGCAACTGATCGGGATCAGGCTGTATGAAATAGTTGAACGAGGAAGCACCACTACCCTGACCCGGCACCTTGCGAGATTGGCGACAAAAGTCTTCAAGCGCCTTGCGTCCTTCATCCCAAAATACAGATAACAACGTAAGAATGAAGTCAGCCTGCTTCAGCTTTACCCCCTCACTATTGATACGTACAAAAATATCAGCAACTTGCTCTTCATCGACGGATGGGGAAATTTCTAAAGCTGTAAAAGGGAATTTTTGCAGATCAAAAAGGCGGTCGAGGTTGTGAGCTAGGGCTTCTTCTTCATCCTCGGTCAAGATTGCTTTCTCAGATAAACGGTTTATAAAGTCGTTGATCAGCTTTCTACTCGATTTCCCTGATGCCCATATTTCAGAAATGTTTGCTATCCACTCAGGATCACGTCGAATGGCAGCATCTGCCACATCAAATTTGCTATCGCGCGGGCGGAAAGCAATTTCAATACGACGTTCCTGGTAGTCTTCATCAAGGACAATTTTGCCGCGGAATACTGCGTAAAGTGATGTAAGGCGTTGCTGTCCATCCACGATCAGTAGTGACGGTACATGATGCACCTTCTCACTCGTGCCAATCTGCTTTACGCCTTGCACGGCCTGGTTTGCCCAGAACAGTAAATAGCCAACCGGAAAACCCCGATACATCGAGTCAAATAAATCACGAACCTTGGCGTTTGACCACACAAACGGACGCTGAATGTCTGGCAGCCCGATGTCGCCGATGTCGATGTAATGCAGAAGACCTGCAAGGTCATAATCGACACGTTTAAAACAGGTTTTAAGTTCGCTCATCTATTCACCAACAACCTTTCATTAATCGCTTATATCCAGACGAATTCCGCGAATGCTGAGCGCGAATGAGTCAGTTTTGTTTGATTTTCCCCTAGTATCAGGAGCATCAACTGTTGAACTTTATTTTGTGGTTCGAGACTTTGCGGGTTTTGATGATTTTACTGCAGGCTGAGCCGCAGGCAGCTGCGCAGTACCCACTTTAATAAGGAAACGAGGGCCAATGATTTCCCCTTCCTCAGTCATTGCCTTAATCCTCAATGTTGAGGGTTTTTCAATAGCAAATGGTGCAAATACAATTGCGGTACTAATAATTTTTCGCGTAGCGGACTCATCATGATTCTGGCTTTCTACGACAAGACCTTCATCTTGAATTTCTATTCGAGCCAATTCCTTGTCATCGTCTTGAACGACTCTCATCATCAGTGACTTAAAAGGCTTATCTTTAGGGGTATAAATCGATGCAAAAATACACAACTTGGGTAACACAGCGGGCGCCATTGGGACGACGAGTTCACCTTGATAGCAGCCCATCAATGAATATTTGTTACCCAACTCCTGCCGGATGTCGTCGCATAAAATTGCTGTAATGTAACGATCGTTATTCTTTTTCATTCTTTGTCCTCTGGAGAAATTGCCTCCAAAACCTTAACTACTGAAACACCAAGAGCCTTTGCAAGCTTCTTCACTGTGCTGACCTGTGGATCAACTTTGCCCAGTTCAAGCCTGGCAATATATGGTTGGCTTGTACTAGCGCGTTTTGCTAGCTCTGCCTGTGACCAACCTTTTTGAAGGCGAAGTAACGCGACAGAAGGCTGCTGGTTGTCGTAAAAAGATTTCGCAACCCATTTACGACCTTTAGCAATTGCTTCTGCTGATTCTTTGGTCTGCTCAAACTCAGCAACCAAATCATCAATGTCGATAGCTCCAGAAGGCATTACAGGCTTCACGGGTACGTGAAACTCCGCGTAAATTACCTTTCCCGCTGTAGTACTGGTCGATGGCGCATCAGAAACCTTAGTGGATAATAATTCCAAGGTCTTTGTAGGCTTTAAGAATACGGCTTGTGATTTCATGATCGCTTTTATAGTCAAAATCTCGATGAACAATGGCTAGTACGTAATATTGGAGCGACTTTGGTTCATATGCATAGACTATCCGATAGCGCAAACTACCTTTGGGTTCTAGCCAAATTTTTAATCGCCAAATGTTTAATCCAGCATTCCAAAATTCATACCACTTGCTTACATGGTATGCCGTTGTGTGGTCAGCCCCAAAATCGTGATCCAGCAATGAAGCAATGATTTTGGGATCGTGTTTAGCTTGCTGAAGCAACGCTACCACTTTACCGGCTGCATAACGGTCGTTCAACATTAACTGCCGTATGTCATCGGCAGCATCAGGATGAATCGTTAATGTAGGTACGATACCCAATTAGGTATTATCCGTCAAGTTATTGGTTGGAGCAGATAAGAATGCATGGGACAGCAGAGCTTCAAAGGCTGCTTGCGCTTTTACAG
>JAYVLG010000104.1:0-24732 GCA_043759595.1 Sulfurirhabdus sp.
CAAGCCCTTCAATGTGATGTTTAGCGGTCCGGCGGGTACCGGCAAGACCAAGCTGGCCAGCTACTTGGCCAAGGAACTGGGGCTGCCCATTCTGTTCCACTCCGCCGCCAACCTGGAAACAGGCTTCGTGGGCGGCGGCTCGAATGTGCTAAGCCGCATCGTGGCGATGGCACGGCGGCGCAAGCGCTGCATCGTCTTCCTGGACGAGGCGCAGGATCTTTTCATGAAGCGCGGCGGTCGCCGCAAGTTCGACGACGACACCGCGAACACGCTGCTGTCTGTGCTGGATGGGGTACGCAGCAGGAACGAGGCCGAGATCGTCTGGATCGTGGCCAGCAACTTCAACAGCGAAACCATGCAAATGGACGAGGCCATGCTGCGACGCTTCCAGATGAAGGTGGACTTTCGCATGCCCAACCGGGAAGAGCGGCTGGCGATCATCGGCCACTATCTCGCCCTGCGCGCCAACAAGGTGATGCCTGACCTCGACCTGCGCCATCTGGTGGACGTGACTGAGGGCATTAGCCCGGCCGACCTGGAGACGATCGTCAACCAGGCCGGCATCACGGCCGTGCAGGTGGGCGGCATGATCGGCGCAGACACCCTGATGCAGGCCGCCGAGCGCGTGCTCGTGGGCAACGTCAACACCAACACTACCAAGGAACGCGAACGCGACCGCCGCATCATCGCCGTGCACGAATGGGGCCACTTCCTGATGGATCTCGAGCACGAACGCCATCTGACCAGCGGCAACTGGGAGCATATCCTGGCAGACATGAAGACCATCAAGATTTCGCTCAAAGCCAACCCGCGCACGAACGCATTGGGTTTCGTCTTCCACAAGCAGGGTTCCAACCTGCTTAAGACCAAGGGCGACATCGAACACGAGGTGCGCGTGCTGCTGGGCGGCATGGCCAACGAGGAACTGTTTTTTGGCGAGGAAGGCACTACCAACGGGGCACACAACGACATCACCCGTGTGACGAAGCTGCTGCACCACGCCGTGGGTGAGATGGGCATGTACCGAAAGACCCGCCTGAACTTCGGTGCGCTTGCCAATGACAGCCAGGGTGGTGGCCGCGAAGTGGACGACGAAACGCGCAGCATCATGGAAGCACAGAGCGAACGCCTATACGGCGAAACCAAGGACGTGCTGGCCCGGCTCAAGCCGCTGACCGAGCATCTAGTCGGCAAGCTCCTGGAAGCTGGCGAGATGAGCCTGAATGAGGCGCTGTTCGAAATCCGCAGCTTCGAGGCGAACTGATGCTGTTTCAGCAAGTTTCAGATTGACGCTGATCCGGTTAGTGTCAGTAACGTCATTTAGCCAAGTGCCGATTCCGGAAAACCAAAATAATTTGCATTAGCAAAAAACTTGAACGGCAGTTATGTGGCAGCGAAATGGCATCATGACCTGCGGGTGTGCGCCATAAGGAGTCATTAGAACCAGTTTAGTTTAAGGTCAGAAAGGTAGCGAACAGCGGCCATTCAAAGTGGGAATTATAAGAATGAGTTTTCTGCAACTTCAACGTCTCGTGGAACCGGTAGCTGGGTGGTAGCACACTACACCCCGGAACAACCGGGTAGTGCAAACACGCCCACCACAAAATACAGGACAGTGACTGCAAAGATTGGATAGTATTTTGTTGATGTTTTGATGGGTTGATGGGTTGATGGGTTGGGGTGAGGATTTTACTTAACCATAACGTTTTGTTTAAGAATTGTTATTGCTATGAAATTGACTATACTTAATTTTCAAACAATTTGTTTCAATTAAGGAGGTCTGCCATGAATCCTCTTATTTTATCTAAACTGTTTTTGCATCATTCTGGCTGGAAGTATGTAGCGCACAGCCACCTTTCTGTAATGAAATTGTATCTGCTTTATGTTGTACCACTATCATTGATTCCGCCGTTGATGGTGTATTTTGCAGGCACTATGTACGCCGATCAGATTTTTCCTGTGCTTTCAGCTAATAAGTTACAAATGATCGTTGCAGTTTTCTTTTTGGTTGAATTGGCCATTGTGCCCATTATGGGGTGGGTCATACAAGCGTTGGGTGAAGTGGCCGGCATCAAGCCTCACTACCGCGAAGCATTTTCACTGGCTGCCGTTGCGCCAACGCCATTGTGGCTGGCACCTTTGTTCTTGTTTGTTCCGAATTTGCTGCTTAATATCACAGTAACTTCTGTTGCCATGATAGGGTCTGCTGCAGTCATTTATTATGCAGTGCCAGCGCTGTTCCATCTCAAAGACAAAGGACGTTCATTGCTGGTGTCAGGTTCTATTCTTGCGGCAGGACTGGTTGCCTGGGTATTTTTGATGGTGCTGACCTTGCTGACATGGAGTTATTTGTAGTGTTTCAGTAGTTTCATCTTTTGAAGAAGAGGCAGGTTGCATAATGTGACTTGCATCTGATTCGATGGTTTGCTACTTTAGTCGGCTATGAATAACTCCCCTTATGTTTTTGATGGTACAGGTTCAAACTTTCAGACGCTGGTCTTGGAAAATTCAGCCAAAGGGCCGGTACTAGTCCATTTCTGGTCTCCCCGTGCAGGCCCTTGCATGTTGCTGATGCCTCGGCTGGTCAAGCTGACTTCAGAGTACGGGGGAAAATTTCTGCTGGTAATGGTCAATACGGATGAACAGGGCAGGCTGTCAAAAGAACTCGGGGTCACCAGTGTTCCCACTGTGAAATTCTTTCGAAATGGTAAGCTGGTGCACACGATTCATGGTGCAGACCCGGATGCTGAATTTCGCAAGGTGATAGACAGATATGTAGCAAGGGATTCAGACCGAGCCCATGCAATCGCTTTACGCGCGTATCAGGAAGGCGATATTGACAGGGCATGTTCACTTCTGGCGCAAGTGGCGCTGGATGACCCGAACAATCCTCGTATTCCCCTCGATCTTGCAAAACTGCTGGTGTTAAAGGGGGATTATGTTCAAGCAGAAGATCTCTTGACGTATCTGCCGTCTGAAGTAAGAGACGATGCTGAAATTGGGACGTTGCTTGCTCATGTGGGATTTATTCGCGTTGCGCAGGATGCACCGGATATTGAAACGCTGGAGCAAGTGCTGGAGGTCGAGCCTGAAAATAGTCTGGCGCACTACCAGTTGAGTGCATTGAAATTGATCCAGGATGATTATGAAAGTGCAATGGCGCATTTGCTTGAGATTGTTAAACGTGACCGCCTGTTCCGTGACGACGCTGGCCGAAAGGGGATGATTTCCCTGTTTGGCATGTTGGGCAATGAAGGTGAGCTGGTATCGCGCTATCGTTCTTTGCTCTCCCAGGCTATCAATTGAAGAAAAGAAAATGTAACTGATGGGATGCTAACGGTTGCCTGAATTGTAAGCATCAATACAGTCTTTTAATGTTTTGCCAGCACTTTCTTTGCTAGTGATTGCGCAATCCATCACATTGCCAGATGGTTTGTTTCCTTTTGCTACTGAAGACGAGGAAGTTGCTTCAGATTTGTCTGGGGCTGAGTTAGTCTGGTTTTGTAATTTTTTGTTTTCTTCCAGCAGAGCTGCATTTTTTTCCTTCAGTTTTTTGTACTCTTCTTCCAGCTTTTTATTGCGGCTCTCTAGTGTTTCCACTCCGTTCGCTTTAGGTTTCTCATGTGGCTTTTCATGTGTCGGAACAGCCTTTGGTTCATGCTGTTTTTTTGAGGGCCAAAAGACAAAGGCAACAATGGCTGAGACGATTAAAATGCTAAGAATAATTAAGGCAATAACAATAGTCTTTTTATTTAAAAAACGCTTAAAAGTGGGGGGGATTTCATCGGAATCCGGGTCTGAATCTAAAACCTCCGGTTTTTCATCAGGTTTGAATGCATTGCGAATTTTCCCCAGTAAACGCTTAAAAAATGTTTCTTTCTGATCAGACTCTGAATCCACTTCGATTTGATCTTTTTCGATAATATTTTCAATCGGTTGAGGTGCGGGGGTAATGGATTGATCAGCCGCTTGCGGAACAGCTTCAGATTCATTCGCTGCATCTGCATCGAGCAGTGCGGAAATATCTGTTTCATCAGAAGCTGTTTTGTTAATTGACTCATTTGTGAATTCGGAAAGTTCCGGGGCATTACTCTCGGTTTTGTCGAATAGCTCTGAAATATCAGGTTCGCTGGCAGGTTCGCTGGCTGTGGAGGTCTCGAAAAGAATGGACATGTCCGCCATATCCGCCATCTCTTCCATTTCATCAGGTACTGAAAAATCGGGATGCACTGGAGGTATTTCCGGCGAAGAAACGACCATGGTGCTAGCGAGTAATGCGTCATTCGCGGGCATAGTGACAGTGTCAGACAGAGTGGGGATATCATCGTCAGTTGCGACATTTTTTGACTTTTTACTCTTCGTATCAGAAGGGTTATCAGTACCCTTCTTGAAAATACCTTTGTATTTGGCAACAGAGCGTTTTAAAAAGCTGGTTGAATTCGCAGCTTCGGTGTCATCCGCAGAGGCGTGCTGCTTTGTTGGAGAGGATTGTTTGCTCGTAATCTCGGGGTCTTCCAGATTGTCAGTAGAAGCCTTTATGCGACCAAAAGAGATAATAGATAAAGCGTGTTGTAGTGAGGAAACAAATTTTCCCATGGGTAAGCCTCAATTCGTGATAACGGTGTGATGCCGTACCAACATTTCTTTCACCAGCATAATCCTGGAAACATCAGTTAACCGCTAGCCTCAGCATTTAACTAAATAATTCTAATAAAACTTTTAATGATTCCCTGGTACGCCCGGTTGGAGAGCCCGCTATGGGCTGGATTGCACAGCTTTTGCAGCACAGGGCGGCGTTACAACGCCTTGAAATGGAATGACCATTCTGCATCATTGCGCCTTGTCCTGCGCTCCAAAAACAGCACACTCCAACCCATCCAACTAAGGTTTCCAGGATAATATTGATGAAGCTGGTTTTGATTGTAACCATACTCTATTGACTTAATAACGGCGTATTTACGCCAAAGTTGAGTTTAAAATTGTTTTTCGGACTACTTATTTAATTCAGGCAGGTTGAAGTGCTAAAACCAAGGCGACAGGCATCGCAATCAGACTGCCTAAATTGCCTAACATGACAATGGAAGCCACTTTTTCAGGTTCTTGCTGATATTTTTCGGCGACCATATAGTTTAATACAGCAGGGGGGAGGGCGCCAAAGATCAATAACAGACTTTGCTGCAAGGGGGGCAGATGGAGGAATGGTACTATGAGCCAAACAATAGCTAAGCCGGAAATTGGACATAAGGCCGCGCCCCATAAACCAATTCGCCAATCTTTCAAAGAAACCACATTAAGCCGGACCCCCAGGGAAAAAAGCATCAGCGGAATGGCAATGTCGCCTAGCATTTTGATGCTGATAGATAGCATGGAAGGTACTTCCCAACTGGCAAAGCTCACTATCAGACCCAGCAAAGTGGCAATGATCATGGGCATGCGAAGCAGGTGGGAGAAACGGGTATGATGGTCTAGAATATACGTGCCTAGCGAAAAATGCAGCGCCATTTCCACGATGAACAAGATGATTGCGCCCGCTAAAGCTTCTTGCCCGAAGGCAAGTACCATGAGCGGGATGCCCATATTTCCGGAATTATTAAACATCATTGAAGGCACAAACGTTTTATAATCCACTTTGAGCCATTTTGCTACGGGCAAGGCAAGTAACCCGGAACCCAGTACAACGGCAAGTGCGCCGATTGCCAGGTTTTGATGTGATGCAAGATCGAAAGACTTGCTGGCAAGCGCGCTGAACACCAGCGCTGGCACGAAAAGATCCATATTCAGCTGATTGGCAAATGTCATGTCTGGTCGTTTGTAACGTCCATAAGCATAGCCAATTGCAGCAATAGCGAATACCGGAAAAATTATTGAGAGAATGCGTATTAACACCTGACTATTATGACTAATTTAAGCCCTGTTCAGTATCAAATTTATCCAAAAAATCCGGCGGCACATTTATTTGAAGTCACCTGTATCGTTTCTGATCCGGATGCGGATGGCCAACGCTTTTCTTTGCCAGCATGGATTCCCGGTAGTTACATGATTAGAGAGTTTGCTAAAAATATTGTGCAGCTTTCTGCCGAATGCAATGGAAAATCTGTAGTAGCGCAGAAACTGGACAAAGATACCTGGCAGTGTGCGCCATGTGATGGTCCTCTGAAACTGGTCTATGAAATCTATGCGTGGGATCTGTCGGTACGTGCAGCTCATCTCGATAATACACATGGCTACTTTAACGGGACCAGTGTGTTTTTGATGGTACAGGGTAAGGAAGACCGGCCTTGCAGAGTGGATATCAGACCACCGGTGGGGGATGCGTTTAATTCATGGCGAGTGGGTACCGCCATGTCGCGGGATTCAGCTGCTCCTTATAGGTTTGGATTGTACCGGGCAGAAAATTACGATGAGCTGGTTGATCACCCAGTGGAAATGGGTGACTTTACACTCGCTACTTTTGATGCGTGTGGCGTACCTCACGATATCATCATCACGGGGCGTCATCGCAGTGACATGGATCGCTTGTGTGCCGATTTAAAGAGAATTTGTGAGCATCATATTCGCTTCTTTGGTGAACCCGCTCCCATGGATCGCTATGTTTTTATGGTGATGGCTGTGGGTGACGGGTATGGGGGGTTGGAGCATCGCGCCTCTACCAGTTTGTTGTGTAGCCGGGATGATTTGCCTAAATCAGGTGAATCGGCAGTCAGTGAAGGTTACCGAACTTTTTTGGGGTTGTGCAGCCATGAGTATTTTCATACCTGGAATGTAAAGCGGATCAAGCCGCAGGCATTTGTACCTTATGAATTAAGCCGTGAATCCTATACGCCTTTGTTGTGGGCTTTTGAAGGCATTACCTCTTATTACGATGATCTTGCACTGGTGCGCTGCGGGCTCATTACGCCGGAAAGCTATCTGGAATTGCTGGGGCAGACCGCTACCCGTGTTTGGCGCAGCCACGGCAGGTTCAAGCAAACATTGGAAGAGTCCAGCTTTGATGCCTGGACCAAGTTTTACCGGCAGGATGAAAATGCGCCCAACGCCATAGTCAGTTACTACACCAAAGGTGCGCTGGTAGCGATGGCTCTGGATTTAACCATACGTAACGGCACCCATCAGGAAAAATCCCTGGATGATGTGATGCGTGCCTTATGGAAAGAATATGGTTTGATGCTTAAAGGCGTACCTGATCAAGGTGTTGAGCAGATTGTACTTGATGTTACCGGACTGTCACTGCAAGATTTCTTTAATAAGGCACTGCGTAGCACTGAGGATTTGCCCCTGAATGAATTACTGGCACCATTTGGAGTGGCATTTTCGCTTCGAGCTGCCGAATCAGAAAGCGATAAGGGTGGTAAGTTATCCAAAAAGCCGGGAGATATACCCAAAGCGCGAGCTGTTCTCGGGGTGCGGGTGCAGGGGAATGGAGGTGACGCCAAGCTGAGCTGCGTGTTTGATGGAGGCGCTGCGCAAGAAGCGGGGCTGGCAGCCGGGGACGTGATTATGGCTATCAATGGATTGCGCGCTACATCAGGTAATCTAGAGCAAAAAATAGGCAGTTATTCCGTAGGAGAAGCCGTGGAGTTACACGTGTTTCGGCGCGATGAGTTGATGGCGTTTAATCCTGTCCTTAAAGCGGCCCCTCTGGATACGTGCGTACTGACGCTGATGGAAAATGCGGATGAAGCCGTGGTGGCTCAACGTAATAACTGGTTGGGTTTTTCACTGAGTGAAGCGGATACTGTAAGCTGAAGTGAGGCCGCCCGTACTGAGCTTGTTGTATGAGGGCTTCAGAAGGCTCGCGGGTTGGCTTTATCGATCCAATTGAATTGATTAGACTTAGTCCCCGTTTTTCTTTAAAATTCATACCTTTTTCAGACGATTTCAATGACCACAGAAGCAACCGGCTCCAAGTCTCCCGCGCAAGCCCTGATCACCAAGGAAGTGGCACGCCGCCGTACGTTCGGTATTATCTCCCACCCTGATGCGGGTAAAACCACGCTGACAGAAAAATTATTGCTGTTTTCGGGCGCGATTCAGATGGCGGGTACAGTCAAGGGCCGGAAAAGTGGCCGGCATGCCACTTCGGACTGGATGGATATTGAAAAGCAACGGGGAATTTCAGTAGCCAGTTCGGTCATGCAGTTTGATTACCGCGATCACGTTATCAATTTGCTGGATACCCCCGGACACCAGGACTTTTCTGAAGACACCTACCGTGTACTGACCGCAGTGGATGCCGCACTGATGGTGATTGATGCAGCCAAGGGTGTGGAAGAACAAACCATCAAGTTATTGAACGTTTGCCGCATGCGTAATACCCCTATTTTGACGTTCATGAACAAAATGGACCGTGAAGTACGCGATCCGCTGGAAGTGCTGGATGAAGTGGAATCCGTACTGAAAATTCAATGCGCACCTGTGACCTGGCCTATCGGGATGGGCAAGACGTTTCGTGGTGTGTACCATTTGCTGCGTGATGAAATTTTACTGTTTGAAGCAGGGCAATCAGAGCATAAACAAACAGTTGAAGTCGTTAAGGGCATCGATAATCCACGGCTGGACGAGCTTTTTCCGCTTGAAATGGAACAGTTACGTATGGAAGTCGAGCTGGTAAATGGCGCATCCCATCCGTTTGATCTGGAAGCGTTTCGTGCAGGTGTGCAAACCCCGGTATTCTTCGGTTCTGCCGTTAACAATTTTGGTGTGCGGGAAATTCTGAATGCCTTGATTGAATGGGCACCAGCACCACAGCCACGCGATGCCACAATACGTGATGTTTCACCAGAAGAACTCAAGTTCAGTGGTTTTGTATTTAAAATTCAAGCCAACATGGATCCGGCCCACCGTGATCGTATCGCATTCTTGCGCGTTTGCTCAGGGCGGTTTGAACGCGGCATGAAAATCAGGCATCTGCGGTTAGGCCGCGACGTCAAAATTTCCAATGTGATCACGTTCATGTCACAGCAACGCGAACAGGTAGAAGAAGCTTTTGCCGGCGATATCATTGGATTGCATAACCATGGCGACATGCAGATAGGCGATAGTTTCAGCGAGGGAGAAACACTGCAATTTACCGGTATTCCCTACTTCGCGCCCGAGATGTTCCGCACGGTTAGAATTCGTAACCCATTAAAGGTCAAGCAGCTTCAGAAAGGGCTCCAGCAGTTGGGCGAAGAAGGGGCTGTACAGGTGTTCAAGCCGGTATATGGCGGCGAACTGATTTTGGGGGCTGTGGGTGTGCTGCAATTTGAAGTTGTTGCACATCGGTTGCAGGGTGAATATGGGGTAGATGCGGTATTCGAAGGCAGCAGTATTTACACCGCGCGCTGGGTAACCTGCGAAGATCCTAAAATCATGGCTGATTTTGAAAAAAATCTGTATGCCCATGTAGCGCACGATGCAGCAGGCAACCTCGCTTATTTGGCGACTTCCAGTGTCAACCTGAATCTCATTCAGGAACGGTGGCCCAAGGTGGTATTCCACGCAACGCGGGAGCATGCAGTAAAACTGGGTGGCTGATGCTGAAATGCGCCTCTAATTGTTAGAAATAGGCATGCTTCTTGCTGAATATTCATTATCAGCAAGAAGCAAAGCTGCAATATCTAATAATTGGAGTGCAAAATGTTAAATTGGATTTCAGACAGAATCAATACAAAAGAATCTCAACCTGCTCATAGGGCTATGAAGCAACCTGATGTTTCAAATGACTTTGAGTGGCTGTCACCTAATCAGTCACTCGATGCGATTGAGGTAAAAGAGCTCACCATCACTGAATTCATGGCAGTTTATAAGTTGCAGAACAAATAAACCTAGAAACCTCAGTTAACCGCTACCCTTAACATTTAACCAAATAATTCTAATAGAATTTTTAATGATTCCCTGGTTCACCCGGTTGGTGAAACCGCTATGGGTTGGATTACACAGCTTTTGGAGCACAGGGCGGCGTTGCAACTCCTCGAAATGGAATGACCATTCTGAGTCATTGCGCCTTGCCCTGCGCTCCAAAAACATCACACTCCAACCCATCCAACTAAGGTTTCTAGGTTAAATTGGCACGTGAAATAATTGTCAAAATTTCGTCGGTCATGGTGAAAAGTTGATAAGCCCCTTCTCTATCAAAACTACAAATCTTGATTGGGGCATCAGCCTGCGTTTGTTGCTCTGTATTGGTTCGCCATTGCAGGCGACTTCATGGAAAGATAGGCCGCCACGACCCCCAATGCCAGACCCGCCACAACATCTACCGTCACATGCTGGCGGGTAGCAATTGTCGAATAAATAATCCCGAAGCACCACACCCAATTGAAGATCAGTATCCATTGCGGCCCGCCAAAGCGGCGCAGCAAGTGATGTAACCAGATACCAGAAAAAATGGCCGTAGTCACATGCAACGAAGGGCAAGCATTGCCTAATGTATCCATGTTTTTGAGAAAATCCATACTAGGGTGTAGAGACCAATCAATATGGGCAGCAGGGGCGGCAGTGGGCCAGAAATAGAATATGATCAGTCCCGTCAGGCATGTGCCAGTCATGGCAAGACCATAGCCATAGATTTCCCTGCGTGTAGAAAGAAGTGCCGGGGGGAGAGAAACATAGACCCACAGTGAAATATAAACCGGCAAAGCCAGTGGTTGAAAACCAATCAGGCGATCCAAAAATGTGATGGGCATTATAGTGGCTGGATAAGCTGGCGCTTTAAGCACATAAAAATAGGCACCGAAAAACAAGCTGATGAAAACCATTGTTCCGATACTTTTCAGAATTACGTGCATGGGTACTATCGTTGCAATTTGAAAATACCAGGGTATCTGTTGGGTATTTTCTTTCAAGTTTTGTTCTCCAGCCAATGTGTTACATAGGTGTGATAAGTTTTATAGTATGTTTATAGTACAAAAATCCAGGTCGATTCTCGCAACAAGTCTTTGAAGGCTGGGGGCACTTCGGAAAGAGCGAGAATGCCTAAAACCATGAATGCAGTTTTCTTAATTGCAATCGTGATTATTGGGTAGATGGAGTTGAAACGATTTATATTCTACAGGATTTCGCTGCGTAAAATTGGGTAATGGTAGTCGTCTTGTGAATCTTGCAATAGTTTAGTGTGACCAGGTTGTTACTTCCAGGCGCGGGTAAGTAACTCATCAAGTGCGTCCATGATGCTATCTCCTTCATTGGTAAGTGATTCCACAAACTCACCTAATTGTTCAACGGGTATAGATACAATCTCCAGAGGATGCAAAACCACAGCAATATTTTCGATGCTGAAACTCGGGTTAAATCGATTATCACTGATCAGTGATAACGAAGAATTACGTACCAGGGGGATAACAATTCTTCGGCGGTAGCTATCGAAGAGTGACGATTGTACAAGTACGACAAATGGAATAGCTTCGCAGTTTTTCCCTGTGTTCCAATGAACGTCGAATTGGTTCATCAGAGAGTCGAATAATCGTCTGCAAATGAACCGGTTTTGGCGTTAAAATCGTTCCAGCATGCAATGGTGGCTTCTACCATTTTGGTTTTGGCCAGGCCTCGTTGACGTTCTTGTTCCACAAAATTAGCCAAGAGTGATTCAACAATGCCTGAAAGGTTATCGGTTATCTTTCGTGCTTGAAGTACCAAATCTTCATTGAGTGAAAGATTGACAGGGCGTTTGCGTGCTTGCAGGTTATAGCTTGTTTTCATTGGGTGCCTCCAATGCGCATTGGAGGGTGTTTACAAGCTACACTGTGAATTGGAGAATGGGTTTGCTGCTACTTGTGTTGCCACCGGCGCACCGTGCCAGGCTCGCCCCATTGTGTCGCTGTTGTTGATTTTACTCTGACATTCTCCTAGTGTCCTATGCCTTCCTTGATGGCGGATTCAATGCGGTCGTCAATTTTTTTGCCGATTGCCTTGGCTTTAGGATGGGGATCTTTCTCCAGGAGATAACTGGGCCGCGTAAGTAAAATCGTAATCTGATCAGGTTTGCTTTTCATGTTGTACGCAACAACTTTAAAGGGGCAAAGTGTCGACCAATCCATATTGATATTAAACACTTCCTGATTAAACGCGAGTGAACAGAAATGAACAGCGGTAACATTCTGAAAGCCAATCGTGTTCCACTTATTCTCCCCAAATATTTGTTTGTTGTTTTCCAACCCTTTGGAAAGATTTTCTTCGCCTGAAATCACAAATTGCTTAGCCTCTAGAGCGCTTTTGAGGTTGGGCAAAACGGTATTAAAATCACATTTTACCTGAAATTTCCACAAAGCAGGGTTATCAGCCGCAAAGGCGGAATAGGGTAATAGACCAGCCGTAAATACAAGGAAACAAGTTAAAAAAATCACAGCTTGCCGGAACAAATTTTCTCTCATGGCAACTCTCCTTAATAAGGAAAATCAGGTTTAAAAAAAGGCTTAACTTGCCTTAATGTTTAACCATAGGAGAGCTTGTTTGGGATATGAAGGTAATTCACTTTGAATGAATTGAATCAAGATAAAAATTACCGAGCGTGGTAGCAAAAAGAATCGTTGCCTCAAGTTGAAAGTTACCAAAAAAATGGCAATCTGCCATGAGGAATCAAGAAAGATGTGATTATCTTGAAGCGACACGGGCACGATGCCAGCGTGCAGGCAAGGCTGGTAAAAACGTTATCTCAGCCTAAAGTCTTAAATCGTTCAGCGGCGCTAACAAGTTGAGCGAGAATCTCTGGCTCCATTGCTGAATGCCCCGCGCCTGGCACAACAATATACTCAGCTTCTGGCCATGCCTGATGCAGTTCTTCAGCTGTGACGATTGGGCAGACCACATCGTATCTCCCTTGAACGATTACCGCAGGGATGTTCCGTAGTTTCTCCACATTTTCAAGTAATGCATTTTTGGGCATGAAAATGTTATTTTTGAAATAATGGGCCTCAATACGCGCCATGCCCAGTGCCAAATTATCATCACCGAATCTGGCGACTGTTTCGGGGCTGGGTAAAAGTGTGGAACATGACCCTTCGTAGATGCTCCAGCAGTGCGCTGCAGGCATATGGATAGCAGGGTCTGGATTGATGAGGCGCTTGTAATAAGCATCAAGAAGATTATCGCGTTCTACTTCTGGAATGAATTCAGCAAATTGTCGCCATACTTCCGGAAACAGGTTGCGGATGCCGTATAAAAACCAGTCAATCTCGCTTTGTCTGCACAGAAATATGCCGCGCAGAATTAATCCCAGGCAGCGCTGAGGGTGCGCTTCGGCATAGGCAATGGCCAAAGTGCTGCCCCAGGAACCACCGAATACAAGCCATTTTTCAATTTCTAAATGGTGCCGAAGTATTTCAATGTCTGCAACCAGGTTGGGCGTTGTATTGCCACGTAACTCTCCATGGGGCGTGGATTTCCCGGCGCCGCGCTGATCAAACAAAATGATGCGGTAATGGGTTGGGTCGAAAAATCGGCGCAGTTGGGGGTTGGTGCCGGCACCTGGGCCGCCATGCAATAACACGACAGGCACGCCTGCCGGGTTGCCTGATTCTTCCCAATAAAGTGTGTGGATTTCATCGACGGGCAGCATGCCTGTTTGGTTGGGCTCAATGGCGGGGTAAAACCTTGTGCGGCTAGTGTTGTATTCTTGCATGGCGCATACTTAATCGAATGAAAAGTGAATCGGGCAGGTAATTAAACCTAGAAACCTCAGTTGACCGCTAGACTGGATATTTCACATCATGGTTCTAATAAATTTTTTGATGATTTTCTGGTTCACCAGATTAGTGAGACCGCTATGAGATGTATTGTACAGTTTTTGGAGCACAGGGCGGCGTTGCAACTTCTTGAAATGGAATGACCATTCTGCGTTCATTGCGCCTTGCCCTGCACTCCAAAAACAGCACACTCCAACCCATCCAACTAAGGTTTATAGGTTAAATGTTGTTCATCTTAATCATTTTTGGTTGTGAACGTCCATAATTAAAAAGGCAGAAAGTCAATTTTCATTTGGGGTCTATACATGCTTGAATTAGCAAAACTGCTACTTTCTTTATCGTTGTTAACAACCAGTATTGCTGCGTTTTCGGATACGCGTACTGATGTGGGTGTTTCAATTGGAAATGGGGGTATTAACAGTTTTTACCTGGCCATTGGCGAGTACTATCGCGTTCCTGAAAGGGAGGTGGTGTTTATCCGTGAGCGTCGAATCCCTGATTATGATATCCCTGTTGTGCTGTTTTTGGCAGAAAGGGCGCGCGTAGAACCTGAGGTGATTATTGATTACCGTCTGCGTGGTCGGAGCTGGATGGATATTACGCTTCATTTTGGTCTGGATCCGCAGATATATTATGTGCCTGTCAGGGAAGTCTATGGCCCTCCTTACGGTCATGCTTATGGCCATTACAAGCATAAAAACAAAGGGAAAATCAGGCTGGATGATGATGACGTAGTTAACATGGTTAACTTGCGTTTCATTTCGGAACGTTATGGCTATGCGCCGGAAGAGGTAATGCGGATGCGTACCCGTGGTGATAATTTTATTGTGATCAACGAGGATGTTCGCCGTAGCAAAAAAGATAAATATGATGATAAAAGAGACAAAGAGTGGGATAAACGCGACCGCAAGGAAATGAAGGAGTGGGATAAGCGTGAGCGAAAAGAAATGAAAGAGCGTGATAAAGAGTGGAAGCATCAGGGGAAAGGGCGGGATGGTTAGCGATTTTTTAAGGTGAGGCTGTATCTAACCAGACCGGGGTTTGGTCTGGTTAAGATCAGAAGTTTATTCCTGTAAAGCCAGTTTTGCCATTTCCATCGCTCCTTCCTTGGTTTTGTTACCGGCTACGAAGCGTGCCCTGTGACAAAAAATGCAGCCCTTAATGCCTGTAACATCATCCAGCTTTTCATCGTCCAGCCCAGCCCAGCCAGCAGGCAAGGGTTTCCGGTTGCCGAAGCTTCCAGGATAATCGGGTACGGTGTTTACATGCCATTTTGCCTGGGAATCAGGCGAAACAACAAATAACAAACGGTCATATGCCGGAGAACTCAATACAATTTCTTTCCAAGGCAGGTCGGTATCCAGCACCAGTATCTGGTTGTCTTCAAGCAGGGTGCCTTGCGCCACAATAGCGCGCGCTTTTTCAAATCCTTTTGCATCCGCAATAGCGTTTTCCAGAACGGTTTTTGCCAAACCAACTGCTCGTTCAAAAGCCGCAAGCCTGGCTTCTGCCGAAGCGTCATCCTGCCAGCCGGGATTGAATCCTCCGATAACTGAAGATATAGACATGACCGCTACTGGCGGGGTTTCTTTGCATAAAGTAACCCCGCAGTCTATCGCATCAACACCTTGCACCAGCCAGCGATCAACCCTGTCGGATGCAGCGGCTGATTCACATAGTGCTTCTCCCAACTCTTTCCATATCAGACCAAAAGAACTGAAGGGAATGCCGTTTTCACGTGCCTCCTTGAATTCCAGCTGATGATGATCGAAGCGACAGGTTGCGGGGTCAAAAACACGTCCTACATCAAACAGGATATCTGCGGCATTCAGTTCTGCCTGATCGCGCGTACGTGTGATAGTTAGAGTCGGATTGACAAGTCGAAGCGCTGCAGCCGCCAGTACTTCATCTGCATGAAAAGAACCGGAGTGGGTCGCTGCAATGACGTTGGAGCGTTGAAGGGTGTTATATAAATTGGACATTTTATCTCTTGGATTGTGAAGTAGTGCGTTATATGTGGAGCAGGGAGTTATGGTTTGTGCAGGAGGTTACTCATTTCGTCCACAATTTCAGACCAATCAGCGTCATTCTCAAGCGCTTCTTTGAGAAAAGATGCTTGAGAAGGGGACCAGAATGGCTCGGCCCAGATTGGCCCCGCTCTATTTAGCAGCGTGTGAGATTGAATGAAAGCTTCAATGGCCGCTGCATCATTACTTAATCCCAGTTGATCAAATAGCGTGCCAAGTGTTTTTTTGCTCACATCCATGATCTTCTCCTTGAAGTTATTTCGCTTTCAATGACTCTTTTTCCATTAATAGATACGTGTTATAGGCATTGGCCCAGTTGGCTGCCTCAAAGGCGGGAAGTTTTTCGTATTTTTTCCAGCTGGTGTGTGCATAGGCTTCATCGAATGTTTCGAAGTTCTCAACAGCTTTGCCCATAGTTTGTCTGAGGTAAATAAGATAATCGCGGGTTAAGGTCATATCTTTGACTGGTGTGTTGGAAGCAGCGCCATGACCGGGGATCAGAAATTTTGGTTTGATAGCAATCAGCTTATCAAGAGCAGCCAGCCAGGCTTTGCTATCTGCATTGCCTACGTAAGGTACGCGTCCCTTGAATACAATGTCACCGGAGTACAGTACGCCGTCTTCTTTCACATACATGGCCATGTCTTCCGGGGAGTGGGCTGGTCCTATGTAACGGAGTTGAAAGTGTAAACCGCCCATTTCAAAGTCAGTATCGCCATCCAGCCATTTGTCTGCGGGCAAAAGTTGGGTGTTTTCATCAACCCAGGGGAACAGCTCTTCGCGTCTTTGAGTTAAGCGCAACGGTGCCTCTTCTGAATTGAGGTATAGCTTGCCAAGCTTATGCGCCCAGATTTCTGCTCCTAAGGATTTAAATGCTTGTAAACCATAAATGTGGTCTGCATGATAATGGCTTACGATGACACGTTTGATTGGCAATTTTGTTATTTTCCCAATGGCGTTTATCAGTTCCTTGCCGAGCGGGGGAGAGCCCAATGTATCGAAAACAACAACACTATTGTCAGTAATGACGAAACCTGCATTAGACATATAACCCTGGTTAGCTGAAGATGCTGCACCGGGGAACCCCTGAACATAGTAGGAATGGTTGCCAACTTTGACAGGAGTGACCTCGACTGAAACGCTGTTAAAGTTATCCGCAAAAGCGGGAAAACCAAAAAAAATCAATAGGAAAAGAAAAGACGAGCGTAGCATTTATGCCTCTGTTGAAGATGGTTAAACTGGATTGGCGTTTTTTACCTTGTTTATCATTATAGAATAAGCTGGCTTATCATGAGCATGAAATCCATCGTTACAGTGCCAGCGCTATGTGGGACAATGCTTGCATGAATATGGTATCTTCTGAATTTGGTTTTAAGGGTTGGGCTTTTAGTTGAAGAAAAATTGGATTTATTTTGTATTGTTTTTTATCGGGCCGATCATAGTCGTGTTCTGGATGATGGGTGCGTTTAATTCTGCTACTGTAGAAATGACACAGCGAGGCCCCTACCATTATGCGTATATCGAACATGTTGGAAGGTACGATAAATTAATAGATAAGCAGAATCGCGTCTATCAGATATTAAAGGAACAAAATATTGCAGCTCATGCACCCATTTCGGTCTTGCAAAGCGATCCTGAAATAACACCCAAAAAAGATCTCCATTCTCAGGCTGGGTATATACTTGATCCAGGTGCTCAGCCCCGCGAGCCTTTGCTGATGGCAGATATCCCTGCTCGTCGCGTACTGGTTGTAAGTGTTAAGGCGAGTCCCGTCATAGCGCCCAGTATCGCTTACAAGGCGTTAACGGAATATTTGAAATCTCATCAAATGAAACTGGTATTGCCGACCGTGGAGATTTACCAGAATAAGGGACTGACTGTTGAAATGGATATTTAAGGGGTACCAATGAGTTTTCTGTCTTTGATAGCGGCCCTGCTGGTAGAGCACTTTTATCCGCTGAATACGCGTTTACAGATTTATCATTTGTTTACGCGCTATACCAATTTTCTGGAACATCAGTTTAATGCTGAACAGCATAAACATGGCATGATCGCCTGGATTCTGGCGGCTTTGCCACCCGTAGTTATTGTAACGGTCATTTATTTTCTGCTCTCATCAATCAGCCCGTTTCTTGCATGGGCCTGGAATGCAGTTGTGCTGTATGCCACCATGGGATTTAAATATTTCAGTAACATCAATGCTGCTATCGCAGAAGCATTAAAAAATAATGATGTTGGACACGCGCGTAGCCAGCTTGCCAAGTGGACAGGCAAAGAGGCTGGCGAACTGGGTGAAGGTGAGATAGCCCGGCTTTGTATTGAGCAGGTGTTTATTTGCTCTCACCGACAGATATTCGGTGCAATTGCCTGGTTTGTTGTGTTGAGCCCGCTTGGGCCGGTGGGAGCAGTCCTATATCGCATATCGTCCATACTGGTTCGAAAATGGGGTGAAATGTCGACCGATGATCTGGGCGAATTCGGCAAGTTTGCTTTGCGAATTTTTGATTTGATGGACTGGGTGCCATCACGACTCACAGCTATCAGTTTCGCCATAGTAGGCGACTTTGAAGATGCTGTGTACTGCTGGCGGAGTCAGGCAGCGCAGTGGCTGAATAAAACCCAGGGAATTCTTCTGGCAAGCGGTGCTGGTGCGCTGGGTGTGAAGCTGGGTGATCCCATTCATCAGAATGGTGCGCTTGTGTTTCGCCCGGAGCTTGGGGTGGGTGAGGAAGCCGATTTTGATTACATGCATAGTGCAGTGAGTCTGGTCTGGCGTACTCTAGTGCTATGGCTGGTTGTGCTGCTTTTGCTTCATCTGGCGAAGCTCATGGGCAACTAATCATGTTGTTGCTGTAAGAAAGTGCTATGAATTCAAGCAGGTAAGATTTGCTGATTTTTGGTATAATTCCACGTTTTGTCTAATATACCATCTGAGGTTAAGTGTAATGAATCTTGACAGAGTCACTTCAGGGCGCGATCTGCCCAATGATTTCAACGTAATTATTGAAATTCCCATGCACGGCGATCCAATCAAATACGAAGTGGATAAGGAAACTGGCGCGATGTTTGTTGACCGTTTCATGAGCACAGCCATGCACTATCCATGCAACTATGGGTATATTCCTCATACCTTGTCTGAAGATGGCGACCCGGTAGATGTGCTGGTCATTACCCCGGTTGCGTTGATCACCGGTGTGGTAGTACGTTGCCGTCCTGTGGGCATGCTCAAAATGACTGATGAAGCAGGTGTGGATGCCAAACTGATCGCTGTGCCGGTAGACAAGTTATGTTCGATCTACAAAGATGTGAAGTCACCTGAAGATGTTTCACCGCTTTTGCTTGCCCAAATTTCACATTTCTTTGAACACTATAAAGACCTTGAGCCAAATAAATGGGTAAAGGTCGAAGGCTGGGTAGGTGCAGAAGAAGCAAAAGAAGAAATAATGGCTGGTGTTGACCGTTACAAGAATGCTGATGAAAAACCAATGTTCTAAAGTGATTAGCCGGTTGCGCAAGTATTGGCTAATGGTTGCTTTGAATGTGTTGAAAACTGATAAATCTGCACGGTGGGAACAATGAAAATTTGCGTACTATCTGATAGCCACGATAATCGCCGCTTAATGGTTGCCGCTGCGGTAGAAGCAAAAGCACAGGGTGCTCAAGTCATACTGCATTGCGGTGATGTGGTAGCACCCAGCTCCTTGTTGGGATTGAAAAAAGTGGGTTTGCCAATTCATGTAATTCACGGTAACAACACGGGAGACCTGTTCATGATGCACAAGGTTGCTCATGAATCCAATGGTCTGATTCATTACTATGGGCAGGATACGGGTATTGTCCTCGGTGGACGCAATATTTTTATCGTGCATTACCCCCATTATGCGCGCGCTATGGCATGCACTGGAGATTGGGATCTGGTGTGCTGTGGGCACGATCACCGTGCTGAAATTTCTCTGGTTCCTACTATCAAAGGGGGCAAAACATTGATGGTTAATCCGGGTACCGTAGCAGGTTTGGGTGCACCGCCAACATATGTGCTTGGTGATTTGGAAACGATGGAGTTTTCTGTTTTTGATGTGCCGGCAGATGCTGAAGTGGCGAACGCTGGATCTTCAACTTCGGAAAGATCTCCGGAAGCATCAATAACTAACCCCTGATTTTTTTACGCGTTTTAAAATTATCGAGCGCGTAATATCAAGTTGCAATTGCATCCGATTTTAAAAATCATGGTGCAGTTGCTTCCTCCAAAATTATACTCCCTGAAGTATCTTATACAATTTCCGGCTTAATCAAATGGGTAGCATTATCCATTTTCATCAGCAATTCACTTTAGATTTTATCTGGTAGCAATTTCAATATTTGGTTTTGCTTATGTACAGTTCGAATATACTTTTTCTATTCGCGCATAAGAAGATTCAATCGTCAAATACCTTCCTCACTGTGGCTTGGCCTGTGTTTTGAGAGTAATATTCGATGATGTCTATAAACGGATTTGATCATCCTGAACGCTTGGATATTTGGTGCGTTCATCGTATTCAAACGCTTTGGCGATCAAGTTTAAAAATAATCGAATGATTTCATTTTGGTCCTGGCTAAAAAGCAGGAACTGCAATAAATCGGTACTTTTGGAGGAGGCCTGATGACGGAAGTAGTGGCAACCAACGAGACCATTCTGGTCGTGGGTGGCGGCATAAGCGGCATGACAGCAGCGCTGGAAGCTGCGGAGTGCGGTAAAAATGTTGTCCTGGTAGAAAAAAATCCCAGTTTGGGCGGCAGGGTTTCACAACTCTATCGATATTTTCCCAAGCTGTGCCATCCTACTTGCGGGATGGAAATCAACCTGCGACGCTTAAAAGGCAATAAGCGTATTCGCGTCCTGACAATGGCGGAAGTAACCGAAATTACAGGGTCAAAAGGTGATTACACTGCCAGCATCAAGTTGTCCCCACGTTATGTTAATGATAACTGCACAGCTTGCGGTGAGTGCGGCAAAGTGGTGGAAACCGAAGTACCTGATCCGTTTAACTATAATCTCAGTAAAGTAAAAGCAGCCTACCTGCCCCATTTGATGGCCTATCCACAGCGTTATGTGCTGGATCCTTCCATCGTTGGTTCAGCAGATGGTGAAAAAGCGAAAGCAGCGTGTAAATACAATGCAATTGAACTGGACATGCAGGAAGAAACAGTTCAAATCAAAGCGGGCGCAGTGATATGGGCAACAGGTTGGAAACCCTATGATGCAGGCAAGATTCAGCCGTATGGGTATGATCGTTTTTCAAATGTGATTACCAGTGTTGAATTCGAGCGTTTGTCAGATCCTCATGGCCCGACAGGTGGCAAGATACTACGGCCATCAGATGGCAAGGAAGCCAAGAACGTTGCTTTTATTCAATGTGCTGGCTCACGTGATGAAAACCATTTGCGCCATTGCTCACGTATTTGCTGCATGGCCTCGCTGAAGCAGACAAATTATGTTCGTGAAGCGTTTGGTGATGAAGGTAAATCAACTATTTATTACATAGATATTCGCGCAATTGACCGTTTTGAAGATTTCTATCAGAAAGTTCAGGCGGACAAAACCGTCAGTTTTATCAAATCAAAAGTAGCCAAGGCATTGCAAGATGAAAAAACCGGTGATGTGGTGTTGCATGGCGTAGATACTGAAGGGTATCACCGTTATGCCAATGCACATGATCTGGTGGTGCTGGCTGTCGGAATGGAGCCAAGTGTCAAAGGGGCAAATATCCCTGCAGAAATTGTGGCAGATTCGAGTGGATTTATCGAAGCTGATGAATCCAATGGTGGGTTGTTTGGCGCAGGATGTGCTTCTAACCCGCTGGATGTGAATCGATCAGTCCAGTCTGCAACCGCGAGTGCTTTACGCGCTATCCAAGTGATCAACAAAGTAGCCAGGGTGGAGGGGTAAGTCATGGCAGAAACGAAATTAGCAGCCTATATTTGTCAAGGCTGCGGATTAGGCGAGCGCCTTGATACAGCTGAATTAGCAAAGGTCGCACAAAAAGAAGGCAAAGTACCATTGGTGAAAGAGCACGAGTTTTTGTGCAACGCTGCTGGTGTACAAATGATCCGTGATGATATTGCCAACGAAGGGGTGACCCACGTTGTCATTGGCGCTTGTTCACGCCGTGCAAAAACCGAAGCTTTTGGATTTACGGATGTGGCAGTATCCCGTGCCAATTTGCGCGAAGGGGTCATCTGGTGTCAGCCAGAAACAGACGAAGCACGCGAAAAAACACAGGAAATGGCAGCGGATTATGTCCGTATGGCATGTGCTGAAGTCAAAAAAATGGTCTTGCCTACCGGCAATCCAAATGCCGCTACAAATATGAAACTGCTGGTAGTGGGTGGTGGTGTTTCCGGAATGACCGCCGCCTTGGAAGCATCCAAAGCGGGGTATAAAGTCGTTCTCGTTGAAAAAACCGCGCAATTAGGCGGCTGGATGGCGCAATTGTACAAGCGCGTTCCGTCACATAGCCCTTATTCAGACCCAGTTGATACTGGCGTTGCGGAATTGGCTGCTGCGGTGCAAGGCGATGCGAATATTAAGGTCTACATCAACGCCATTACCAGCAAAACAAGTGGCGCGCCGGGTAAGTTTGTTGTGGAAATAACCCCTGAAAGTGCTGCAGTTATCACAGAAGAAGTTGGCGCGATAGTTCAGACGACCGGCTTTACACCTTACGATGCGAATAATCTTCCTGAGTTGGGCTACGGCAAGAGCAAAAACGTAGTTGATCAGGCAGGGTTGGAAGCATTGGCTAAAGCAGCCAACGGGGGGGCGATCAAGCGTCCTTCTGATGGTGGTGAAGTTAAAAGCGTAGTGTTCGTACAATGTGCTGGCCAGCGTGATGAAACAGGCAAGCATCTGCCTTACTGTTCTGGTAACTGCTGTAATACCAGTATCAAACAAGCGATGTATTTCAAGGATGCCAATCCCGATATCGATACGATCGTCATTTTTGATGACTTGCGTACGCCAGGAAACGGCGAAGACTTTTATCGCAGCGCACAGAAAAAGGGCGTGACCTTTACTAAAGGTAAAGTATCCACAGTAGATGCAACAGGCAATACCTGCAAAGTAAACTTCCATGATTTGATTCTGGGCGATGAAAATGCAGCTATTCTGGATGCTGATTTAGTGGTGCTGGCAACAGGTCAGGTAGCGAATTCCGGCGTGGATACTGAAGCGCGTCTGAGGGCTGAAGCAGCTTCTTTGGCCGGCGATGATGCGCTGTTAGCGGCTCTTGATGCACAGGAATCGCAGGATGGTAAAAAAGTTTCTATCCTGAATCTGACATATCGTCAGGGGCCTGATCTGCCGCAGTTGAAATATGGTTTTAATGATTCGCATTTCATTTGCTTCCCATACGAAACTCGCCGAACCGGTATTTATGCCGCTGGCCCGGTGCGTCGTCCGATGGATATTGCCCAGGCAGTTGAAGACGCGACAGGCGCAGCCATGAAAGCAATCCAGGCGATGGAAAATGCTGCGGTGGGGAGTGCAGCGCATCCTCGTTCCGGTGATTTGTCCTATCCGAGTTTCCGCGTAGAAGGTTGTACACAATGCAAACGCTGTACGGTTGAATGCCCATTCGGTGCGATCGACGAAGACGAAAAACGTTATCCATTGTTCAATGAATCTCGTTGCCGTCGCTGTGGAACCTGTATGGGTGCATGTCCAGTGCGTGTGATCTCGTTTGAGAACTATTCTGTGGATACCGTGGGTTCTCAGATCAAAGCTGTGGATGTGCCTGACGAGTTTTCCGAAAAGCTGCGTATCTTGATTCTGGCGTGCGAGAACGATGCCTACCCAGCGCTCGATATGGCATCGATGAACAAACAGTTATACAGTGCCTTTGTCCGGATTATTCCAGTACGTTGCCTGGGATCGGTCAATACCATCTGGATCACCGATGCGCTGAATAATGGTTACGATGGCGTGATGATGATGGGCTGCAAACATGGCGATGATTATCAGTGCCATTTTGTAAAAGGCTCAGAACTGGCGAATTACCGCATGAGTAAAGTGGACGACACCCTGAAGGGCATGGGGCTGGAAGCCGAGCGCGTGCAAACCTTTGAAGCTGCTATTACCGATATAGAGCGGCTACCACGATTAATCAATGAGTACGCGGCCAAGATCGAAGCGATCGGCATGAGCCCGTTCAAAGGCTTCTAGGAGACGAGAATGAGTGATGCAAATACACAAGCAGTGGAAAAGTACCGCAACAACTTCCTGAAAGAGGTTGAAGATCGGGTTGAAGAAGGTGATTGGGTAAAGATGTGCATGCAGTGCGGTGTATGTTCTGGCTCATGTCCTCTTGGTTCAGCCTGGGCTCATCCTCCCCAGGAAATTTTCATGATGATCCGTGCAGGTAAGCGCGAAGAAGTGCTCACCTCCGACTCCATGTGGATGTGTACATCGTGCTACAACTGTATCGTAAGATGCCCAAGAAAATTGCCGATTACCCACATCATGCACGGTTTGGCCAATTATGCTCACCGTTTGGGCCTGGCACCAAAGAACCAGCCTACCCGAGTATTGGGCACGTTGTTCTGGAATAACGCCATTCAGAATGGCCGTATCAATGAATTGAAGTTTTCTCTGGCACTGTACTTCAAGGACGGATTTTCTCAGGGCATTAAAAACGCGATGGCGATGAAAGATGCTGGCTTGGGTTTGCTTAAAGCCAAGCGGTTAAATCCATTTGAAATTTTTGGCGGGCATGGATGCAAAGGCAAAAAAGGTATTCATGCAATGTTGAAGAAGGCGCAGGAAATTGAAGCGCGCCGCAAGAATTACACCGCCTGAGGAGACATAAAATATGGCAAAGAAAGAATACGCATTTTACCCAGGGTGTTCATCACAGAAAGGGGCGTCGGCTTCCAATTACCTGACTTCAGTTAACGCCATGTGCGAAACTCTGGATATTAAACTCACAGAAATTCCTGACTGGAACTGCTGTGGCGCATCCATCGGCTATGCAGAAGGTGGTGAGTTGCCACGTCACGTCATGAATGCA
>JAYVLG010000105.1:0-3411 GCA_043759595.1 Sulfurirhabdus sp.
ACGTTAGGTCTTGTGTTTCAACGGGCAGTGGAAATTTTATCGGGGTCAGGGCTACCGCCAGCCTGAAAGTTTAATTCGTTGAGGACAGTTTGCTGTCCGTTTGCATCACGCCATGAACGCTTTTTTGTGTTTACTCAAGGATCTTGGTTGTGGCGCGATGCAAGCCGGAAACCCGCATTCATTTTTCCATGTGATCCGCACTAGCATTGCTTTGTAATGTTTTTTGTAACATTATTTGCGTTACGGTTTCGTGTCTAGTAAAGTCACCTAACCCTCCGTTCGAGCGGGACGCGCTAAAGCGCGCCCCTTAATTTAACGTTAGGCTGTACCAATAAACCGAGGAGGAGAAATGAATTTGATAATAGCAACAGGAGATCACTGGTTCCGCTTTCAGGGAATGGCATTCAAAATTCTCGAAGCAGGAATATCAAGTAATAAAGCTTATGCCAAAACTGAGCCGCATGATCAGGCTTTGGTTGATGAGTTGTGCAAGCGGATTCAGAAAGATAAAAAACTTTCCGTTTATCTTGGCAATAATTATGTCTGTTTCCCGGAAGATTACCCCCAGAATTTAAAATAATAATAAGAAACGCTCAGGGGCTGTCTTAGCATTACATTGACAGCGTTAACCCCGAGTTCAAAAGGCGCGGCGCAAAGGCGCGCCGCCCCGTTGTTCAACCTATATCACTCAGGTGTAACTATGGAAACTGAGGTAAAAAGTGGTGGCATCATGAATTGCAAAAAATGTGGCACAGAAAACTTGGATTCATCCAAGTATTGCGATAAATGCGGGCATGATTTATTGCAAAGATTGTCTTGCTCCAAGTGTGGACAGACACTTAAGCCAGATGCGAAATTCTGCGCTGAATGTGGCACGAAAATATATCCAGATTTTGATAAAAAACAGGCAAATTCATCGCAGGATAATTTTTCGAAAAAATCTCAAAGTGCTTACACCCCAACCAGTGACCCCCAATGGGATGGCGGAAATAATAATGTAGAACTGGACGCATATTACCAACGCGAATTTAAAATGATAAAAGACAGTGGCGAAACGTATAAGGGAAAATGGAATTGGGCTGCCTTTTGCTTTGGCCCATTATGGGCAATCAGCAAAGGGGCATGGCTATCAGCCGTTATTTGCTTCGTTATTTGCATTGCCACAGCAGGTGTGGTTGGAGTCATTTATTGGTTTGTGTACGGATTTAGAGGAAATTATATTTATTACTGCGTTCATCAAAAGCAATCTCAGCAAGTTGTTTAGCTGGTGGTCATTTTCGATTCTACAAAAACCGGAGGGGTAAATGGGAAGCCAGATCATTGAATTATCTGACAAGGATTCGGAAGTAGATGGAATCGTTCGTTTGTTCGCCCCGATTTTGTATGGATTTATTTGCGGCGTTGGTTCGTACAGTCATGACTTAGGTATTGCAGGTATTGCTTTATTTGCCTTGATCGGGTCTTTAATATCAATATTTAAAAATCTGAGTCTTTTTCTGGGGATGCTTGCCCTTGGAATTGCGTCAATAGTATTTCCTCCTCTTGGAATTGTGGCGGTGTGCGTCATGGTGTTTTTATTTTTTCGCCGACTTTCTTTTCTTCTTCAACACATTCACTTAATTATCTTGGGGCTTGGATGTTATGGGTTGGCGTTTGTGCTCATCTATGCTGCCCCTTTGGAAGCGGCTCAACAAGACTGGAGAGTCCCCGTTGCTATTTGGTTACTGGGTAGCGTTGCATTTCATTTGGCATTATTGATGGCTAAAAAAATGGGATATTCAGCTAAAGTCGCTCTTGAAATTATGTCTTTGTTGCCACTACTTTTAATAGCGTTTATCTTGCCATTTTTAAAGCTTCATATCGGGGTTGATCATGTTGGCCCTGACGTTTCACTCCCTGATCATGCAATGAATGTCATGCCAACAGCCGAGGCACATGCTGTTGGAGCAGGTGCCATTCAGAATCCCCATTTTGAAAGTCATCCTACACCAGCTTTCTCACATGTAGCTCACCAACCCGTTGTTATCAATGGAGAGAAGCCATTGCCAGTAATGGGCAATATTAATTCTCCTAACCTTGATGCAGTTCAGCAGCATTCTTTGGGTTCCACTAATTGGACTAACGGTAACGTTATGAATGGACAAATTGGTGGGCAAGATATTATTCAAAATACTACGGGTCAGACAGTTGCGTCAGTTCAGCACTTTGGTAATCAGGATTTAATTAAAGACCCGATGGGCCAAACAGTTGCTTCAGTCCACCAATTGGGTAATCAAGAGATTATTCAAAACTCATCAAGCCAGACAGTTTCACCAGTTCAGCACTTTGGTAATCAAGATTTAATTAAAGACCCGTTAGGCATGTCGCAAGGAATGGCGAATCATATAGGTGGACAGGGGGCAACAGACCCATATACTACTTCCACTGATGTAACTTCTCCTGCGAATCATTCAACCCTGCCAAATCAAATATCCACTTCAGGGGAAACGCCGAACATTTTTTCGGGAAAAGCAGATCCAAATATTACGATGGCATCGGCTAATAATCTAGCTTCAAGTTCTAATAGTGGTGGGCTGATTGGAGCTGGTGAATTGAGTAGTGGTGCAACCGAATCAGCTGGCCTTGCTGCCATAAACGGTTTGGGAAAGGTCTGCAATCAATGTCGCGCTACCAATAGAAGTCAAGCAAGATATTGTAATGGTTGCGGGGTATTGCTGCCCTGTTAAGTGGGTATACCTTTCCACTCCGTAGCAAAAAGCCTAACGAGTAAGGTTAGATTGTGATCGCGAAGCGAGCCACAATCTGAACCGTTTGTTGGACAAGCCCGGTTTCGAAGTGCTGCTCTCTATATGAAAATAGGCGAATATGTAGGGTCAGAGTCGACATATTCCAAGAGTATATCCAGTCTGCAATGTCATCATTTCGCTAAACGCCCCGACCAATAGGCAGGTTGGCGGCGTTGGTGTGCGACAGCAAGCACGTCAATTTGCGTTTGCCAGGCGCGATAAATGACGTGAAAGGGAAAACGCTTCAATCCGGCTTTGTGGATGTCGGTCGCGCCAATAATCGGATAAAAATTGGGCGCAGAGCAAATATGCGCCATGACCGATTCGAATTCTTTCAGATAGTCCGCGCCCAAACCGGGCAGCCTGTCTTCGTAGAAGTTGACGTTATCGTAGTGTTCGGCAGTTGCGGCGCGGTGAAACCGGTATTTCATCGCAACAGAGCACGGGCAGCAGCACTGACCTCCTCGGAGGACGCGGTATCGGCCACCCCGCTGTCAATTTCCGCAGAGCGGCGCAGGGCTTCGACACGCCATGCCTCTGCAATCTCATCCTCATTTTGATCTTCAAGGCTGAGTAACAATTTGTGCGCAAGCTCGGCACGCTGTTTCAGGGGGAGATGCAGTGC
>JAYVLG010000106.1:0-47767 GCA_043759595.1 Sulfurirhabdus sp.
ACCAGTAAAATTCTTACGCTTCGTTTCACTCACAACCTGCTCCTCTTTACAGCAGGTTACCATCTTAATTCAATGTCCGAAAATTGGGGTCCACTATACCTGACTCACCTCCCGCCCTTCAATTTGATAGTTTTATCAACTATAAATGGGCAGGAAGAACAAAATAATGAAATAACTCGCCATGCAAAATACGGCTTTAAAAAGCGTTAAACGCGGTCTGCAGAGGCAACTCATTACCCGATTTACTATGGT
Source organism: Sulfurirhabdus sp. (assembly GCA_043759595.1). Taxonomy (GTDB): domain Bacteria; phylum Pseudomonadota; class Gammaproteobacteria; order Burkholderiales; family SMCO01; genus Sulfurirhabdus. Next base: position 253 of record JAYVLG010000106.1, read on the forward strand.
ATTGTTTTTTTCCACTATCACTTGCGTTATTGCAACTGTTTCAGTATATCAATCACTTACAATTCAGTCTCATCGCATAGCTGCAGATAACTCAGCCCGCAACATCTCACAAAATTTCAAACAAATCATTTTGAACTGGGAAAACTCTGCCGTTAAATTAAAAACTCAGATTGATTTCATGCGGTTATTAGCAGGTCATGATCCCAACCGCTGGTTTAAACTCCATGCCTATCTGACCGCGCTGGAAGGAAGTGTCAAAAATTTTGACACTTTGCTGATTCTATACCCTGATGGCAGTTTGGCTTATGCAAACGGTCCGAACAAAGAGGAAGCAAGGGAAAACCTGACACGTATACTTTCTGAAAAATGGCACAGAGACAATGATGGCCACTCCATTCAGATGGTCATTAAGCAATCCATCTGGCTGGGAGATGACGGGCAAGGGACAATGCTGTTTTTACGCCCGTTAGAGAACACAACCTTAATCGCTCTGTCCCCTCCCAATATAGAGCTGTCTCTGGTTTCTGATGGAAACGTGATTGCAAGTTCAAAAGGCTTATTGGCTTTGAACGGTTCTACTGTTTCTTCACCTGCAGTTCCAAACTCACGATCAGACGATAATGTCGAGCAGCGAAGTTTTCCCCTGTCAGAAGACAAACCAGTTCAAGTCAAACTGGTTATGCGGCAAACCTTTAAAGACCCACTCTCGCCACCCAGCATTATTATCACCGCCATAGCGTTACTCGCCGCATTTGCGCTCATTTTGTGGCTGGTACTTGGTCGCTGGGTTCAGCAAATCACAACACGTATCAAGCGGCTATCCAAAGCAAGCATCCTGTTTTCAGAAAAAAATACAGCAGATGAATCCATTTACCAGCTACTCGATCCTCCCTTTGATTTACAGGATGAGATCACAGATGTATCAATCGACTATTTAAAAATGATGCAAAAAGTGGAACAGCACCAGGAGGATCAGCAGGCATACATCCAGACATTGAACATGCTGGAAGAAGGTGTTATCGAAATTGACCGTGATGGCTATTTTCTGAGGGCGAGCCCAGGTTGGCTCAAGTTATCCAGTTGTGAAAAAAACCGCGCCAACAATCTTTTTAACTGCATCCACTCGGAAGATGTGCAAGTATTATCTAATCAGATAACCAGTCTTTTTTCTGGTGAAAAACTTCAGGTCACCGGACGGACTCGTTTAGCACAATCAAATGGTCAGGATGCATGGATAGAATATCGCCTTGTTTCTGGCATTACGGATTCTGAAGGTATCCAGAGTGTTCGTGGTGTTATGCGGGACATTACCCAAAGTTATTTGCTGGAAAAACGCATTACCAGTATGGCTTTGCATGATGCCCTCACCGGACTGCCTAATCGCATTTTACTGGAAGACCGATGTGAATTGGCATTCAGCGTGGCTGACAGAATGGGGTATAAAATAGCTATTGGGTTCATTGATCTGGACCACTTCAAAAATGTGAATGATACTTTTGGCCACAAAACCGGCGACCGCTTGCTGATTACCATCGCTGAATCATTGAAGCAGGCATTGCGCTCTGGTGACACACTTGCACGCTGGGGTGGTGATGAATTTATCGTCTTGTTGCCAGATTTACCCAACCTAGAAAGTGCAAGGCACGCCGCACAGAAAATCATTGAAACTTGTGCAGCACAGATTTTGCTTGATGATAACGAATTCAATGTCACCTTTAGCATTGGCATGGCACTCTATCCGGATGATGCCAAAGATGTTGAAACGTTACTTTCTCAGGCTGACCGAGCCATGTTCCATGCCAAGGAAAGAGGACGCAACAACATCCAGTTTTTCTGCGACATGACAAGCAAGGGGCTTGGCAAAAAAGATGTTTATATTCAAAACAAGCTTTCCGCTGCAATCAAAAACAATCAGATTCAGACATGGTTTCAGCCCCTGGTGGATGCGAAAACCAAAAAAATAATTGGCCTTGAGTCTCTGGCGCGTTGGCACGATGAAGAATATGGCTGGATTCCCCCAACCACATTTATCCCTATGGCAGAAAACCTGGGGCTGATCATGGAACTGGGTGAACAAGTCTGGCTGGAAACCCTGCGTCAGGGACAACACTGGCGAAATAATGGATTCAACCTGCAACTTGCAGTCAACATTTCAAGAAGGCAACTCTTCATGCCTTCCTTCACAAACAAACTGCTGGAATCCTTGAATGAGTTTGATATCCCAGCCCCCTCCATCGTATTGGAGATAACTGAAAGCATTGCTTTAACCGATGTTGACTACACTGCTAAACGCTTGCAGGAACTTTCAGACGCAGGGTTCATCTTATCCATTGATGATTTTGGCACCGGTTACTCCTCTCTCTCTCAATTACATGACATGCCCGCAAAAGAAATAAAAATAGATATTTCATTCGTAGAACGCGTGCATGAACCACAAGGCGCAGAACTAATGCAGGCAATCCTGCACATGTCTGAAGCGTATGGGTTGCACAGCGTAGCAGAAGGTGTAGAGGATGATAAATCGGCAGCGATTTTAACTGAATATGGCGTAAAATATTTGCAAGGCTTTCTATTTGGAAAACCCATGCCTTCCCATGAGATTGATCAACTGCTGAATCACCCCAAACAACTCATGAACAATAATTAATAAGCTTGCACCAGCCTGTTTATAACCACCTTCGAGTGCCCTGAAAGACCCGAGTCAACCTCGTTTCCTATCAGCCGTTATTTCCCACAAGCATGACCATCAATCAACTGGAGCACAAAAATGACCACACATACAAGTAAAACCCATCCAATTCTGATCATTGCTGCAATAGCCGTCACTCTTTTTAGTGTCATTGGAATTTCGGCCATCATGGGATGGATTCCCGGCTCTTTCTCAAAATCTGGCGAACAACCTGTCAGTCCTTCAATTACAGCAGAACAGGCAGCTAAACTTGAAACTACAGATCGAAAGCCTGAAATATCGACAGCTGACACACCAAAATCAGAAGCAGTAGCACCTGTCACCGCTACCCCTCAGCACGTAGAGATTAAACCGGAAGTTCATAAACAAGTACACAAGGAAAAACACCCCAAGAAAGTCGCACAGCACAACGATGTTGAGCAAGCCACCAAAAATAGCGATGTTGCGCCTGTAACCGCTAAAATATGTACAAACTGCGGTGTGATTGAATCAGTTAATGCCATTGAACAGCCTGGTGAAGGAACCGGACTGGGCGCAGTGGCTGGCGGTGTAGCAGGTGCGCTTCTTGGCACTCAGATCGGTCAAGGACGTGGAACCACTGCCGCCACAATCGCCGGTGCTGCAGGTGGTGCATATGCCGGCCATCAAGTTGAAAAATCCATGAAAAAAGCCAGGCATTATGAAATCAGTGTGCGTATGGAAGATGGCTCATACAGAACCATTACCCAGCAAAGTGACGCTGGCCTGATGAGTGGCGACAAAGTAAAAATCGTTGATGGTGCAATCGTCAGAAACTAAACTCGGAGTTCTCAGCCCAAACTGGCGGAATTTGTCCCATATCCCAAAAATCAACAACGATAGGCCAACTAACTAAACAGAACAAATCGTACGCTAAGCTTTTGTCATTTCGCACGACCGTCGCTTCGAGCGGCAGCTATTCAAAACACCGATTGGCGGCCCCGCCCCCTTAGAGACTGTCATTGCATTGATGTCAAAGGTCCGAGTAGCAGCAACAAGCAGTCATCTGATTTAATCGGTAAGTGACTAATCTTAGGCTACATGATCTAAATAAAAATGCCACTTGCTTCCGGGCTATCGGAGTGAATGGCTTTTTATTTATTGAAGAAAAGGAAGAGATAATTTGGCGCAATAACGATTGCGCCCTTGTATTATTCCTTTGTATCGGATTTGACGGTATTGTGCAATAACAAGAACTATCAAAAAAGGTGCAGTACAAGTGGCAAGCAAAATCTTGTTGCAAGCCATGGCTTCAGCTTTATCTGAAGGCAAAAGAATAGAAATAAAGGGATTTGGCAGTTTCAATTTGCATACACGCAAGCCAAGAGTTTCCCGCAATCCAAAGACGGGCGATATCGTCAATGTTCCATCTAGACGCGTTGTTCGCTTCAAGCCTGGCACAAGGTTAAAAGTCGGTGTAAATCGCTAATTCAAAATAGCTCTTAATAAAGTGCACCGACATAGTGCTCCTGCCTCAGCCACTGCACCAACTAGATGCGCCATATCACGATACTGCTTATAAAAAATGCAGGCTAACCTTAAAACAAAGTACTTCAGGATATTTCCAGCACTGGCACGTTGCTTGCTTTATTCATATTGTGAACAAGGTCAGCATCCATTAATGAGAAAAGAGCACGACCATGCATTCAACCAAAAGCTCAGCAAACAAGCCAACCGTATTCGACGAAATGCACAACCAAGATGGTGTTGTACGCAATCAGTATCGTGACATCGCCACTCAGTTACTTGCTTTGCCGCTTGAGGCGCAATTAAAGAAACAACGTGAGGCGGAAACACTGTTTCGTCGGCTCGGCATTACCTTTGCTGTGTACGGCGAGGAGGCAGGTGGAGAGCGCCTGATCCCGTTCGATATCGTCCCTCGCGTGTTCAACGGGAAAGAATGGTCTCTCTTGGAGCGTGGGCTGAAACAGCGGGTACAGGCGCTTAATGCTTTTTTGCACGACATCTATCACGATCAGGAAATTATCAAGGCTGGTGTTATTCCCGCCAATCAGGTGCTGAATAACAGCCTTTACCGGCCTGAAATGAAAGGTATCAATCTGCCTAACCAGGTTTACGCCCATATTGCCGGTATCGATTTGGTGCGGGTCGCAGAGAATGACTTCTACGTTCTGGAGGACAATCTGCGCACGCCGTCTGGCGTCTCCTACATGCTGGAAAACCGCAAGACCATGATGCGCCTGTTCCCGGACCTGTTTGCGGGGCTCGCCGTGGCGCCTGTGGAACATTATCCGCAGATGCTGCTAGATACTTTGCGCGAGGCAGCGCCGCCTAACGTGACCGACCCAGTCATTGTCGTGTTGACACCAGGTGCATACAACAGTGCCTACTTCGAGCACGCCTTTCTGGCCAGCCAAATGGGTGTAGAACTCGTTGAGGGAAAGGATTTGTTCGTGCACGAGCAGAAGGTCTACATGCATACCACGCAAGGTCCACAAGAAGTGCATGTAATCTATCGCCGTGTGGACGACGAATTTCTTGACCCACTAGCGTTCCGTCCTGATTCGACGCTGGGGGTACCCGGTCTGCTGAATGCCTACCAGAGTGGCTCGGTAGTGCTTGCCAACGCCATCGGCACCGGAGTAGCAGACGACAAGTCAACCTATCTGTATGTGCCGGCCATGATCGAATTCTATCTGGGCAAAAAACCGCTTCTGTCCAACGTACCAACCTGGCAGTTGAGCAAAGCAGAGGACCTGAAATACGTACTGGCGCACCTGCCGGAACTGGTGGTCAAAGAGGTCCAGGGATCTGGGGGCTACGGCATGCTGATCGGACCAACCAGCACACCGCAGCAGATCGCCACCTACCGCGAACGTATCCTGGCCGATCCGGCCAGCTTCATCGCCCAGCCCACGCTGGCGTTATCCACCTGCCCCACCTTGGTGGAGGCCGGTGTAGCGCCGCGTCACGTAGACCTGCGCCCTTTTGTGCTGTCGGGCAAGGAAGTGCGTCTGGTACCGGGCGGACTGACACGTGTGGCAATAACAGAAGGCTCCCTGGTGGTGAATTCATCCCAAGGCGGCGGCACCAAAGACACTTGGATATTGGAGGATTAAATCATGCTATCTCGCACAGCCGATCATTTATTCTGGATGGCCCGCTACATAGAGCGCGCTGAAAATACCGCCCGTGTGATGGAAATCACCCACCTCACCTCATTACTGCCAACCGAGATGGAAGGTGCAGAGACGCATTTATGGTACGCACCGCTGAATATTTCCGGCTGTGCCGCCGACTATACGGACAAACACGTCTTGGCCGAATCCACTGCGGTTACCCGGTTCATGGCGTTAGACCCGGATAACCCCGCCAGCATCTATACCAGTCTGATGCTGGCAAGAGAGAATGCCCGCTCGGTTCGCGGCGCCATCACCTCGGAAATGTGGGAAAGCATCAACGCCACCTGGCTTGAACTTAACCGCATGATGGGAGATATCAGTCATGAAAAGATGCCGAGTTTCTTCGAATGGGTGAAAGAGCGTTCACATCTTTTCCGCGGCGTGACCCTGGGTACCATTTTGAAGGATGACGCGCTCAACTTCATTCGTTTGGGCACTTTTCTGGAACGCGCCGATAACACCGCGCGCATCCTGGATGTGAAATACCATATCCTGCTGCCAAGCGTCAAGGACGTGGGCGGAGCGGCAGATTATTACCAGTGGGGCGCATTGCTGAAATCCGTAAGCGCCTTCGAAGCCTATCGCAAAATTTACCGGGATGTGATCACGCCGCAGCGGGTGGCCGAATTGCTGATTCTGCGTGCCGACATGCCGCGCTCGCTGCACGCTTGTATGAATGAAGTAGAAACCACGCTGAAAATCATCAATGGCAGCGCCGGCCAGGAAGCCCGCCGACGCGCTGGCGAACAGCATGCATCGCTTCATTTCGGGCGCATCGAGGACATCTTCGCACATGGGTTGCACGAATATCTCACTAAATTTCTGGAGCGCACCGATTTGCTGGGGCGGGAGATACGAAGTGGCTATCTTGCGCGGCGTGAGGAATTTGCCCGAATTTTACCCATGCCAACTCCAGTTCGAATGGCAGTACAAGTGCAATAAATATATTCAATTAATAGTAGAGATAGCAAACATGACTTATTGTATCGGACTAAAACTGAACGCCGGGCTGGTGTTCGCCTCCGATTCCCGCACGCATGCAGGTGTGGATCAAATTTCCAGCTTTAAGAAAATGCGTACTTTCGTAAAAAATGGGGATCGTGCGGTAGTTATTCTCAGCTCGGGCAACTTGTCCCTCACACAAAGCGCCATCAACCTGCTTGAGCAGCGCGGACGTCATCTCGATATGCGCAATATCTGGAACGCCGAGTCGCTGTTCGACGTAGCCGGATTGCTGGGGGATTGCCTGCGTGAAGTGCGCGACCGTGACGGCCAATTTCTAGCACAAAGCAATGTGGATGCTGGGGCCAATTTCATCCTCGGTGGTCAGGTCGGAGGGGAGTCCCCACGTTTGTTCCTGGTCTATGCGGAGGGAAACTTCATTGAAGCTACCGAGGAAACACCATTTTTCCAAATCGGCGAAACAAAATACGGCAAACCCATCATCGACCGGGTGATTCAACCTGAAACCCCACTCATGGACGCCATCAAGTGCGTTTTAGTTTCATTTGATTCAACCATGCGTAGCAATATTTCGGTAGGGCTGCCCATCGATCTGGCATGCTACACGCGCGACAGCCTTTCCTTAGACCGGCAGCACCATATCACGCAAAACGACACTTATTTTTCCCAAATCAGTCAACGGTGGGGAGAGGGGTTGCGTGGCGTGTTCGCCTCTCTGCCAAATCCGAACTGGGCATGTGCCCATTATGAAAGCGAACCCTCAGACATGCCGCCCTCTTCGCTATGACTATACGCATTTCACTTTATGAGAAACAGATATGTTCACCCGGAGAGCGAGCTCATGCAACTTTCGAATGGCCGCAGCGTTGCCGGGCAAGAACACTTTACTGGTTGTATCGATACAGGGTAACCAAATGAACTCCCTTAGCCAACCTAAGCAAGGCGACAAGGCCAATTCTCCTTGGTTCGAAGAATTTCTGGCCAAGCTGCTGGAGGACCGTGATCGTATCGGCCTTACCGAGATGATACGGGAAATCGACGCACTAATGATAACCGTCGAACCAGGCTGTTCGGTGGCCTACGTCAGCGAATTGGCGTTGATGACGCCCTATCATTACCTGGTTACACTGGAGTCAGAATCGCATTGGACCCATGTGCTGCGCATTGACATGAATTCACCGGATATTCTGCTACGAGAAGTACGCGACCCTCACACACACGGCATCTTCCGCAGCCTGAACGAGGTTTATCCGATTGGTGCGCACAAGCCCAATTCGCGCTATATGGGTGAGATCTTCCGCGTGTCAAATTTGCATGAGGTAGTTGAAGTGCAAAAGACGCGTGAAATCCGTTTTTTCAACCATGACCAGATCCGTAAGCTGGAACTGCCCGGCAATATGGCGATCGTCAAGCCCTCGCCCTACACCCACAACATCGTCGGTTACTGGGAGCGCCCGCTGGATGAACTGCGCGTCTATGCGCTGGGCAATAGTGTGATCCGCGATGACGTCAACCGTGGCTATCTTGAAGCCAAGGAGACACAGCTCAAGCTCGGATTGGAAAAGTTGATCTTGCCAATCGACCACCTGGCCACTCGCGTTTACAGTCAGAACCGCGAAGTCGCCATCCTGGAATTTCTAACCCTGTCCAGCTATTACTACTGGGGCTCCTACGATATAGCCAACCAGAATTCCTCAACCAATGTCACCAAAAGTATTCATTGCCCTGAGGAAAAAATGAGTCCGGCCAAGGTATTTACTGCAGCCAATCACCCGTATTTCGTCAATCACCTGATCGGTTTGCCGTCGCCCACAGAAAATTTTGTACGCAACTATGGCCCTCGGCTGCATCACATCGCCCTGGCAGTTGCGGATGGTGAAGTCGGCGAGCAAGCAAATATCGACTATGTGGTGGATGCCATCAAAGCCAAGGGCAAAGATTTCTTGCTGGACGTGATAGGTTCACGCGAAGAAGGACTGAAGCAGATTTTCTCAAGCGCCTCGGAACACTCTTCGCTCATCATCGAATACGTGCAGCGTTTCGGCGATTTCAACGGATTTTTCACCAAGCAGAACGTAGCAGAATTGACTCACGCGGCCGGGGTGGAAGAAAGCTTGCGGTTATTACAGACAGAAAATACATAAAATTCAACAAAGAAGGAATTAATCATGACTTCAAGAATATTCAACAGTCAGCAATTTCTTCAGCCTGCAGACGGCGAGCCCATTCGATCCGTCATTACGGAATCCAGGGATGCCGTGATCGTGGCCTGGTATGTCAAACCTGGACAGCGCATCACCACACACTTGCATCCTCATGGGCAAGATACCTGGACGATCTTGTCCGGGAGCGGTGAGTATTGTCTGAGTGAGTCTGGCGCTACCATGCCGATTTCCACAGGAGATGTGCTCGTCGCCCATACCGGAGAAGTCCACGGCGTACTAAACACAGGTAAAGAAGCACTGGTGTTTGTTTCCGTGGTCTCGCCGCCTGATGCGGGGTATCAACTTGTTTAGCGACAGAGCAATTTTTGGCGTTATTACACAACCTATGAGCAACATGCCATGACTATCCGTGTTGCCATAAACCATAAAACCGCTTATCACTACGATCAGCCGGTGCAACTCACACCCCAAGTGTTCCGGCTGCGTCCAGCGGCACACTCGCGCACGCCAATAATCGCCTACTCTCTCAAGATCAAGCCGGAAAAACACTTTATTAACTGGCAGCAGGACCCGTTTGGCAACTATCTGGCGCGGGTTGTATTCCCGGAAAAAAGCACGGAGCTATCAATCGAGGTAGAGCTGGTAGCAGAAATGACGGTGATCAATCCGTTCGATTTCTTTCTGGAGGAATGCGCGGAGCACTATCCTTTCAGCTATCCGGAACAATTACGCAAGGAACTTTCCCCCTACCTCGAAATCAGAGAGCACGGACCATTGCTGGATCAATTTCTAGCTGAAACCGAGCGTGACCAGCAGGCCATCGTCGATTTTCTGGTGGGCATCAACCAACGCATCAACCAGGCCGTCAATTACTCCATCCGCATGGAGCCTGGCGTGCAGCACTGTGAGGAAACACTGGAGAAAAAACTTGGCTCCTGCCGCGATTCCGGCTGGCTGTTGGTACAGATTCTGCGCCATCTGGGGCTGGCAGCGCGCTTTGTATCCGGCTATCTAGTACAACTGGTAGCCGATGTCAAATCACTCGATGGGCCTTCCGGCACCGACAAGGATTTCACCGACTTGCATGCTTGGGCCGAAGTCTACATCCCCGGTGCCGGCTGGATCGGCCTCGATGCCACCTCCGGCCTGTTTGCCGGGGAAGGGCACATTCCGCTGGCCTGCACTGCCGACTATGTGAGCGCGGCACCGGTCACCGGCAGCTATCTTGGCCAAGCCAATACCACGTTTAGCTTCAGCAACCACGTCACCCGCATCCATGAAGACCCGCGCGTCACCAAGCCTTATTCCGAGAGCCAGTGGGCAACCATCAACACGCTCGGCAACAAGGTGGATGCGGTGCTCAAAAAAGGCGATGTGCGCCTCACCATGGGCGGCGAGCCGACCTTCGTTTCCATCGACAACATGGATGAGCCGGAATGGAACACCGCTGCCGATGGTGAGGAAAAGCGTAAACTATCCGGGGAACTGGTTCGGCGGTTGCGCGACACATTCGCACCAGGCGGTTTGCTGTATTTCGGCCAAGGCAAATGGTGTCCGGGCGAACCACTGCCACGCTGGCAACTGGCCTGCTTCTGGCGCAAGGATGGCAAACCGGTCTGGAAAAACCCTGACCTGCTGGCCGATGAAACCAGAGATTACGGCTTTAAACGCGAACATGCCGAACGCTTCATCCGCGAACTGGCGAAAAGGCTTGGGCTGAAAGGCAGCTACATCCGCCCCGGTTTTGAGGACCCACTTTATTATTTGTTGCAGGAAGGCCTGCTGCCGCAGAATCTCGATCCTCTCAAGGTGGATTTAAAGGACGATCTCGAACGCAAACGGTTGACTAAAGTACTGACCGGCGATCTCGGTGCACCGGTGGGTTACGTGCTGCCGCTGCACTGGAGTCATAAAGTCGATACCTGGAGCAGCAGCCCATGGGAATTCCGTCGCGGAGAGATGTTTCTGGTACCAGGCGATTCCGCCATGGGCTTGCGCCTGCCACTCAACAGCCTGCCTTGGGTACCGTTCGAAGACCGTGACCACGAGCACGAGCGCAGCCTGTACGAAGCGGTAGAGCCGCTGGGCGATATGGATTCAGAAGTCAGCCGCCGCTACAGCCAGACCGGCAAAATGGCTACCCATCCCACCGAGATGGCGGCGGCTGATGACGACACCCAGGGCGAACCGAAATGCACGCCACATACCGCGCTGACGGTGGAAAGCCGATATGGCCGACTGCATATATTCGTGCCGCCCACCAACGCGCTTGAGCATTATCTGGACATCATCGCCTCGGTCGAGGACACGGCCAAGGCACTGAAAATGCCGGTAGTGATTGAAGGCTACCAGCCTCCACACGACTTGCGCCTCATCCGTTTGCCGGTCACGCCCGACCCCGGCGTGATCGAGGTCAATATCCATCCGGCAGCCAGTTGGCAGGAACTGGTACACAACACTACCTCACTTTACGAGCAAGCGCGGCTGACGCGGCTGGGTACGGAAAAATTCATGCTGGATGGCCGCCACACCGGCACCGGCGGCGGCAATCATGTCACGTTGGGCGGCATAACGCCAGCAGATAGTCCCATTCTGCGCCGCCCGGATTTGCTGCGCAGCCTGGTCACCTATTGGCAACACCATCCGGCGCTTTCCTACCTGTTCTCCGGCCTGTTCATCGGGCCGACCAGCCAGGCGCCGCGCGTGGACGAAGCCCGCAACGACAGCCTGTACGAACTGGAAATCGCCTTCCAGCAGATGCCGGATGGCGAAGTGCCCGCGCCCTGGCTGGTGGACCGACTGTTGCGCAACCTACTGGTGGACATGACCGGCAACACCCATCGCAGCGAATTCTGCATCGACAAGCTCTATGCGCCTGGCTCGGATTCCGGCCGGCTGGGCCTGCTGGAACTGCGCGCTTTCGAAATGCCGCCGCATGCGCAGATGAGCCTGGTGCAGATGCTGTTGCTACGCACACTGGTGGCCTGGTTCTGGGAGCAGCCATACAAGAAACCCCTGGTGCGATGGGGAACGCAACTGCATGACCGTTTCATGCTGCCGCATTTCATTGCCAGCGATATCCATGACGTGGCACGCGATCTGCAAAGCGCGGGTTACGATTTCAAGGCGGAATGGTTCGCGCCGTTCCTGGAATTCCGCTTCCCGCATATGGGAACACTGCAGGTCGACGACCTGAAGCTGGAACTGCACCAGGCCATCGAACCGTGGCACGTGCTGGGTGAGGAAATCACCAGCAGCGGCACGGCTCGCTATGTAGATTCCTCGGTCGAACGCCTGCAGGTCAAGCTCACGGGCGCGATGGGCGAGCGCTACATCCTCACCTGCAACGGACGCCGCGTGCCTTTGCGCGAAACCGGAACGCCGGGTGAAATAGTAGCCGGGATACGTTACCGGGCGTGGAATCCGCCCTCCGCTTTACACCCCACTATCGGCGTACAGGCCCCGTTGGTGTTCGATATTGTCGATACCTGGAATGGCCGCGCCATCGGTGGCTGCACCTACCATGTCAGCCACCCCGGCGGACGCAACTACGATATGCTGCCGGTCAACGCTTATGAGGCCGAAGGCCGTCGCGTCAGTCGCTTCTGGAACCACGGCCACACAACGGGCGAAAACGCCAAAGCATTGCCGCCGGAAGAATCCAACAAGGACTATCCGTTTACGTTGGACTTGCGATGGAATGCTCAGCAGGTTGGATGAACTTCGCCCCTCAATCCACCCCATTCAACTGAGGTTTCCAGGATTATGGGTGTAACAGCGGGTATCAACCTATTCTGTTTGTATTGCTAAACAAAAGGAAAACAGCTGTGTGGCTCCGTACTGGATGTGATATTACCTTTGATGTAAACATCGCTACGCCTTTTATCCTCATGCTTCGTCCACGTAGTGGGACACACCAATGGGTGGCGCGCGAGTCGTATACCTTGAAGCCCAGTGTGCCTGTGGTTGAATATACAGACAATTACGGCAATCTTTGCCAGCGCTTGATCGCCCCGCCGGGCGAGTTTTTCATCCGCACGTCAGCAGACATCCTGACTGCTGACGGCATTAATGTTAGTCCGGGCGCTCCTTTCGAAGATGTGCAGAACTTGCCTGACGCGGTGCTCACTTATCTCTTGCCCACGCGATATTGCGAGTCGGACAGGTTTATAGATCTTGGTCAGGAAATTGTAGCTGGCGTAGCGCCAGGCTATGATCAGGTGGCTAGCATAGAGGCCTGGATACGTGAAAATATCCGTTTCAACCCAAACTCTATCCACTTTCAGTTATCGGCTGTAGAGGTCAATCAACAGCGCGAAGGTGTGTGCCGTGATCTAGCCCATCTGGGCATCGCCCTGTGCCGGGGCTTGTGTATCCCGGCACGTATGGTTGTTGGTTACTTGCACGAACTTGAACCCATGGATTTTCATGCGTGGTTCGAAGCGTATGTGGGTGGTCACTGGTTTACTTTTGATGCAACCCAGTCTCACCCTAGAGGCGGAAGAGTCACCGTAGCCTATGGGCGTGATGCTGCCGACGTGGCTATATTTAACCAGTTTGGCCCAGCTTTGCATCCCAGAGAGATGTCAGTTCGCGTCGAGATGCTGGATTCAGCACCGGATTAATGTGATGCAGAGATTGCGCATTAAACATCTTACGGAATACCTTTTTCCAACCCAGGTGACGCTCAACCAGCACAGACTTTTGCTACGTCCACGTGAAGGGCATGACGTGCGTATCGAGTCTTCCAGGCTGGCAATCACACCCGCCTACAAGATTAAATGGCAGCGTGATGTATTTGACAATTCCCTGGCGGTCGTTAACTTCCTGGAAAGTTCGAATAAGCTGACCATTGATAGTGAAGTCGTTATTCAGCATTACGAGCAAGCGCCTTATGACTTCATGGTCGTAGATTATGCGGTTAATTATCCTTTCGTTTATGCGGTGGGCGAACAAGTGGATCTGGCGGCTTTTCAGCAGCCGGTTTTCTTCAACGATCAACCAATTATAAGTGACTGGCTGCAACAGCTTGGATTGTACGGCATGGAGACATTTGGCTTGTTGGTATATCTGAACCAGGCTATTAGCAATCAGTTTCGTTATCAAAAGAGAGAGGAAGCCGGTGTCCAGTCACCAACGCAGACACTAACCCAGCGAAGTGGATCTTGCCGCGATTATGCCACATTTTTTATTGAGGCTTGTCGCTGCCTTGGTTTGGCCAGTCGTTTTGTCAGCGGATATCTGCATGCCCCTGCGACAGAGGTCGGTGATGCTACTACGCATGCCTGGGTGGAGGTATACCTGCCAGGCACAGGCTGGAAGGGCTTCGATCCAACTACGGGTGAGGTAACCAGCAACCAGCATATAGCAGTTGCGGTTGCGCGTGACCCTGAAACAGTCCCGCCAGTCTCTGGCAGTTTCATGGGTTCAGGCTCAGCAACGCCAACGATGTTGGTGAATGTGCAAGTCAACTTACTTGCCTGAGTCGGAAGAAGAAATTCAATTTGTCTGCAAATAATAAAAAGTTATCCTTCACGCTCACCAACTATAAATGACAGCTTCGGGCGTATAGCGACTACCTATCCAGGCTGTAAATCAGCGTACAATTTTTGCCACCAATCAGCACGGTCATTTCCATCTATTATAGCGCCAAGCTAAAATATATAAGGTTTATAAAGATTTTCCAGTGTGTTGTTTCTCCAGAAAACTGGAAAAGCAGGTGCCCTGATTTACAATGCACTGGATTTCTACGGCAATCTCACCGGCGGCGTGGCAGCACCTGCATTTACTTGGCACTACGCATTCTGCGACAAGCGTCAACCGATTGAATTGGAGTCCATTTTGGCGGGGACGGACTGGGAGTAGCCGCCAGTTTTACACTGTTGGACAAATTCCGCCGGTTTGGGCTTAGAACTCCAACTCTTCAACATACCCCCCAAGGGTATATTGACAATTTCCTGAAATTCAGAATATGATGGTAAGCTTAGGAGCTATCCATCATGCAATTCCCCATTTCCCCTAAACGCATCGAACTGCCTATAGAAGGCATGACATGCTCTGCGTGTGCTAACCGCATAGAAAAAAGTCTGAACAAGAAACCAGGCGTCAAAGCTTCGGTTAATTTTGCCAGTGAAAAAGTACAAATCGATTACGAAGAGAGCGATGCCAATCCAGCAGATTTGGTAGAAACCATCAGAAAAACAGGCTATTCCGTTCCCAACCAGCGTATTGAGCTGGCTTTGGAAGGCATGACCTGTTCGGCATGTTCCGCCAGAATTGAAAAGGTGTTGAACAAATTGCCGGGTGTAAAAGCAACGGTAAATTTCGCCGCGGAAAAAGCGAGCATTATGCTGACACCTGGTATGTCATCCGTAGAAGATTTGATCTCAGCAGTAAAAAAAGCCGGCTATGACGCGCATGAGTTGGCAGAAGTCAGCCGCGAAGAAGAAAAAACACGCAGACAAAACATATACAAGAAAGAAGTCAGGTTGTTCTGGATTTCTGCAGCGTTCACCCTCCCCCTGGTTTTCCAGATGGGAGTCATGTTTTCAGGCAGCCATGAAGAGTGGCTTCCTCGCTGGCTGCAAATGGTGCTCGCCACACCGGTACAATTCTGGGTGGGCAAACGTTTTTACATGGGGGCCTGGCACGCTTTACGTGGGGGCAGCGCCAACATGGATGTGCTGGTGGCTTTGGGTACCAGCATGGCCTATTTTTTCAGCGCTGTTGTCACCCTGTTTGGCCTGACTGAATTGCACGTTTATTTTGAAGCATCCGCCGCCATCATTACCCTGATACTCATGGGCAAGCTTTTAGAAGCCCGTGCAAAAGGTAAAACATCTAGCGCTATCGAACAATTGCTTAAACTTCAGCCAAAAACCGCGCGCGTTGAGCGAGATGGCGAGATTATTGAAGTGGACGTAAGCAGCATCCATATAGGCGAAGTCTTTATAGTGCGCCCTGGCGAACGTATTCCTGTTGATGGCGACATCATCGAAGGTCAATCCAGCGTGGATGAAAGCATGCTCACAGGAGAAAGCTTGCCCGTCACGAAAGAAGTGGGCAAGAAGGTCTTTGCTGCCACACAAAACAATCAAGGCATGCTGCGCTGTCAGGCTACAGGTGTGGGTTCGCATACCGCACTGGCAGAAATTGTTCGCCTGGTTGAGGAGGCGCAGGGTTCCAAGGCACCTATTCAGCGTTTGGCTGACACCATTTCGGGAATTTTTGTGCCGGTTGTAGTGGCAATAAGTATCATCACTTTTGGCTTATGGTGGGGTATCGGAGGTAGTTTCACCGTGGCGCTTGTTAATGCTGTTGCTGTTTTAGTCATCGCATGCCCGTGCGCGCTTGGTCTTGCCACCCCTACAGCGATAATGGTTGGTACTGGCAGAGGTGCACAATCAGGAATACTGGTTAAAAACGCAGCTGCGCTGGAACGCGCAGAAAAAATCCAGATACTGGTTGTGGATAAAACAGGTACCCTCACAGAAGGCAAACCTTCTGTCACCGATGTTGTACCCGTTAATGGCCATAGCGAACAAATATTGCTCAATTTGGCCGCTACACTTGAACAGGGCTCCGAACATCCACTTGCACAAGCGATACTGAATCACAACAAGGAACAATCGGGGTTCACCTCTGCCATGACCAACTTTTCTGCTGTCGCAGGAAAAGGCATTCAGGCAGAAATTGAAGGTGAAATCATATGGTTAGGATCACCGCGCTTTCTGGTTGAACAAGGTGTGGACATTGACGATAAACAGATTTCACACCTTACCACCCAGGGAAAAACAGTTATCGGCATTGCAAAGCCCAGCGGGGTTATTGGATACATAGCCATAGCAGACAAAATTCGCTCAACTTCAACCAATGCCATTTCCCGGCTAAAAAACATGGGGATTGAAGTGGTGATGATTACTGGCGACAATCAAGCTACGGCAAAAGCCATTGCACAACAAGCAGGAATTGATACTTTTTTCGCGGAGGTTTTACCCCAGCATAAAGCCGAATCAGTCAATAAGTTACGCGAGCAAGGAAAAATCGTTGGCATGGTAGGTGATGGCATTAACGATGCCCCTGCCCTTGCTGCATCAGATGTGAGCTTTGCGATCGGCAGCGGTTCAGACATAGCCATAGAAGCCGCAGATGTGACGCTTATGCGTAGCGATTTGAACAGCGTGGCTGATGCAATCAGTTTATCGAAAGCCACGTTAGGGAAAATTCGACAAAACCTTTTTTTTGCGTTTATTTACAATATTCTTGGCATACCTCTGGCAGCATTCGGCATGCTTAGTCCGGTCATAGCAGGGGCTGCCATGGCAATGAGCTCAGTATCTGTTGTGAGCAATTCGCTACTGTTAAAGCGCTGGAAAACAGCAAACTAAAATTTTGTACTTTTCGAACACAAAGTTGATATTTACATTAATCAATATTTAAAGGAGCATTAAAATGGATTCAAAAACACTGGATGTTAAGGGCATGACATGCATGGGCTGCGTTAAAAGCGTGAAAAATGTGCTTGAACCAATACCCGGAGTTACTCATGTAGAAGTGGTTCTGGAAACAGGCAAAGTTACCATCGGTTTTGATGCCGCTAAAACGGATACTGGAGCTTTTAAAACAGCAATCGAAGATGCTGGCTATGAAGTCGTCGGCTAAACCTGTCAACAAACCAGCTTGCCACGCAGAACCTAAAAATGTCATTCAGCCACATAAAAACGCGCTGCTAAAACGGTTAAACCGTGTAGAGGGACAAGTGCGTGGCATTGCCAAAATGGTTGAAAGTGACCGCTACTGCATAGATATACTAACCCAGATCAGTGCCATTAAATCCGCGCTGAATGCGGTTGGAATGCAACTTTTGGAAGACCATACCAAAGGCTGCGTTCAAAATGCAATGAAGTCCGGAAACGGGGAGAATGAACTGGAAGAGTTATTAACCATTGTTCGGCAATTTGTACGTTAACCCAAATCTCGAATAAAGATTTCCTTTGCAGCCACATCAAAGGTTACAATATTCAGATTCGCAATCGATGAACACACTGGGAAACCAGCTAATTACCGAATTTAGAAAACCGGAGCAAATAAGTGAACGACGAAATTTTATCCAAAGAGCAACGCATTTTGCGCGTGATGCGCAAGGTACTGGCAAGCATTGTTAAAGACGCAACACCACAACCAGGTATGCTGCACCCCTTATCTGAACGTACGATTCAGGATATCCGTGAATGTTTTGGACTGATTTCTGCACGGGAAGCTGAATTGGCAGACAATGCCGGACTGAGCAGGAACGAAAAGCCTTTTTATACAGATGAACCCCAAAAAAGCAATGTGGTTAAGTTACACAAACCCAGTTCTACCAAAAAACCAGAAGAGGAATAATCATTATGGCTGATCACTCAGGTTATCAGCCATAATTTCCCATCTGTTAAATAACTGTCAATTATCTATACACCCCTGTGGTTCCGGCAAACCGGCAATACGCGATCCTTGCCGGGATGGGCCACCAGGAAAGAGATGATAAAGATAGTCGTGACTGCTCTTCCCTTCACCTAGTTCACGCCGCATGTGCTTCATCAGCAATCTGACCATCGGCGTTATCCCATAATTGAAATAGAACTTTCTGAGATAATTTATTACTTCCCAATGGTCAGGTGTCAGACGAATATGTTCTTTATTTGCCATGAATTCAGCCAGGCGCTCGTTCCAGTCAGCCAGATTAACAAGATTACCCTTTTCGGTTACAGAAAAGACCTGCTTTTCAAACTCAAAAGTACCTACGAAATGAGACATTTCTTTAGCAGCTACTGCTTTTGATTTTTCTCGTGTTACAACATGCATTCCCTCTATCTCAGCATCAAGCATAGGGACTGGGAGGCCTGCAATTTTAGTACCTTGAGTTAAAACACCGTTCGGAAACAAGCTTTCCAGATAGGCATCCGAAGCTTTGTTATCCCCATTTGGCAGTTTTTCGATGATTTCCTTCTTGAGCAGCTTTTTAATTGGCGAAATATTATATTCTGTGTAGTAAGCACGAAGTAAATTGAGGATTTCCCAATGGGCTGGTTTCAGCTCCAGACCCTCTTTTTCAGCAAGCATGATAGCGATCTCTTTATTCCACTCTGACAGGGTGTCCAAGCGCCCGCTACTCGTCAATTTCACTTTTTTTAAGGTATCCGCGTGTTTTGTGGAATTAAACTGGCTGCTCATGATTTTCTCCAGTACTGGAAGTACATATCCCAAGCAAGAATGGATTTTCTATTGGCCCCTTAATTCTAGAATGCAATGCCAATTTTACAACTGTGAACTTTTAGAATTTAAAAACTGAATTTCCATCAGTCAGCAGGTTTTCCAAAAAGAGGCTACTGTTTTCCCCATGTGTATTATAAATATCGAGCAACTGCTGGCCCACTTTTGACCAATGATCTTTACCTTGGCAGACAGCTTCTGCCAATGGTTTGATATCACCTGAAGCGACCCAAGTCTGGTAGCCCTTCAAAACACGAGGAAATAGCGCTTTACGCATCCCATTAAAGTTAGCAAAATAAAAATGCAAGGAGCTGACAGCCTCTCTTTCTAAAAGTGCGGGTAGCGTGGAAAGACAGTCCGCCATATGATCGCGTACTGCACGCGCCATAATTTCCGCCTTGACTGATGTCAGTACTGACAACATCTCAGGCCAACCCTCACCCAGCAAATCACCCGCCATGCCTTCACCCAGTTCATGCAAAATCATGGCTTCACTTTCATTTTCTGTCATGATCTCAAGCGCAAAATTGGGATTTTGCTGAAAATCATAAAAGCTAAAGGCACTAGCTTGCGTGTTATCACGCTTCTTCCAGTTCCATTCTTCAAATTTATCCCAGATATAACGTCTGACAGCTTCC
This sequence comes from Sulfurirhabdus sp., assembly GCA_043759595.1. Taxonomy (GTDB): domain Bacteria; phylum Pseudomonadota; class Gammaproteobacteria; order Burkholderiales; family SMCO01; genus Sulfurirhabdus. Next base: position 20,120 of record JAYVLG010000106.1, read on the forward strand.
CGACGTAAATAGATGGTGCGGTTTAATAACGCTGCTGGAGGAGATATTAAATCTCGCGCGTATTCGCAACCAGAAACAAGAACAGTAAATCCATTGCGTTTTTCTTCCTTAAGCAACTCGCCCAGGAAAAAATGGGGTTTGTGAAACCGGCCGTACCCTCCGCTATAAACATAGCCTTCTGGAAGTAATTTCTGGTTGATTGATTCACTATCAAACGGATCATTCAAGTCTGAACCAACGCGCAAAGGGGCATAGGGTGACTCTTCAACGGTATTCCAGAGATTTTCCCGTTCAACCATCCAGTTCCCTAATTCATCCTTGGGCGGACTTTTACTGTAAGGAATATCATTTTCCCATCGATAATACTTTCGCATTTCAAGAAGATAGGTACACATTGTCATGTTTCGAGCATAACGTGCATCTGTGATATAACAGTTTTGCTGGACAGCATCTACAAGATGGTGGAAATTTTGCATAAAAACTCTCTCCGCCTCATATTTTAGACATGCAACCCTAATATTAATCAGGATTTACGTTTAAAATATAGCACAAATAAGGATTTACTGTTTTATCTGGAATACTGAATACAGTATATATAACGCTTAAAACCAACGTAAAGCATCAGAAAACCCTAAACAGAAATTGTGTCCGGTGTAACACGTGGTCAATGTAAAGCCAGTATTGACCTTAGTGGCTCAAGCAACCCGTTTTGCCCACAAATCATGTTCATCAGAATCAATAATTTCAACTTCAACAAAATCCCCAACTGCCAGGTTTTCAGCCTCATCAATAAACACCAGCCCATCAATTTCTGGCGCATCTGCGGCACTTCTGGCAACAGCGCCTTCCGGCGTAATTTCATCAACAAGCACTGTCATTGTCTTTCCCACTTTACGTGCCAGGCGGCGGGTGCTGATGTCAGCCTGCAAAGCCATCAAGCGCGCTTTACGCGACTCTTTTACGTCTTCTGGCACATGATCAGCAAGTTCATTGGCTTTTGCGCCGTCTACTGCAGAATAAGTAAAGCAACCTACCCTGTCCAGTTGCGCTTCAGTCAAAAATGACAGCAACTGCTCAAAATCTTCTTCAGTTTCACCAGGAAATCCCACAACGAAGGTGCTACGAATGGTCAGATCCGGGCAAATTTTTCGCCATGACTGGATTCTTTCCAGCGTGTTTTCACTATTTGCTGGTCGCTTCATCGCCTTTAATATTTTGGGACTGGCATGCTGCAATGGAATATCCAGGTACGGCAAAATTTTTCCTGCCGCCATGAGGGGGATGACCTCATCCACATGGGGATAAGGATAGACATAGTGCAAACGCACCCAGACACCTAACTCCCCTAAGGCCTGTACGAGTTCTGTCATACGTGTTTTCAAGGGCTTGCCTTGCCAGAATCCAGTACGGTATTTCACATCAACGCCGTAAGCGCTGGTGTCCTGAGATATCACCAGTAATTCTTTCACGCCAGCATTGACCAGATTTTCAGCTTCCTGCATCACGTCACCAACCGGACGGCTTACCAGATCACCACGCAATGCCGGGATAATGCAGAAGGTACAGCGATGATTACAGCCCTCGGAAATTTTCAGATAAGCAAAATGCTTGGGCGTCAGTCGCACACCTTGCGGTGGAATCAAACTGGTATAAGGGTCATGTGGCTGAGGTAAATGTTCATGTACGGCTGACATGACTTCATGGGTTGCATGAGGGCCTGTCACAGCCAGCACTTGCGGGTGCGCTTTCTTTACCACATCCCCTTTTGCCCCCAGACAACCCGTTACAATCACTTTTCCATTCTCGGCCAATGCTTCACCTATAGCATCCAAAGACTCTTCTACCGCAGCGTCAATAAATCCACAGGTGTTCACCACAACCAGGTTCGCATCCTGATAACTGCCTACAATCTCGTAACCTTCCGCTCGCAGCTGGGTAAGAATGTGCTCAGAGTCAACTGTTGCTTTTGGGCAGCCAAGGGAAACAAAACCAATTTTAGGTATAGCTTTCATAACAATTCATTCTCAATAAATATTCCGGGTTCGCGCAAAGCGAAAAATTCAGTTACATAGCAGTTTGCCGAGATGAACGAATATTCACTCCACAAAACTTAATTCTGATCCAGCAGGTATAATTACCTTAAATCTACACAACCCTTGGTGCAACTTTGTATATTATCGCTATTGCCTGGATTTACATCATCTTTATGATGGCTATTACCGCCAAAAGCTTCTTCGGAGGTCTCATGACCTTTATCTGGTACGGGGTTTTGCCGTGTGCACTATTTTTGTGGATATTTGGAACGCCTCAACGCAAACGAACCAAACTACGCAAGATCGCCGAGCAGAAACTTGATCAGCCCGATACTGCCAACACCAAGCCCGATTAAAATCACTTGTTGGACAGTTGCGTGCAATTCAGTACGTTTGTGCAATCCCGGTATCAGATCGGCTACAGCCACATACAACATGCTGGCTGATGCAATACCAAGCACAAACGGTACCCAGTCCTGCATGGATTGCAAAGCAAAATAACCTAGAACGCCCCCGACAATTGTGGCAGCACTCGACAGTAAATTAAAGATCAGCGCTTGTCGTTTGGTATAACCGGAATGCAATAAAATAAGGAAATCCCCTACTTCCTGCGGAATTTCATGGGCAATAATGGCCAAAGATGTTACGACGCCTAACTGAAAATCAGCCATAAATGCCGCAGCAATAATAATACCATCCACAAAATTATGGAACGTATCACCCACCATGATCATGATACCGCTTCTGCCATGATCACCATGTTCAGCATGGGTAATATGGGTATGATTGCTTGCATGTTCGCCGTGATCAGCGTCTGGAGTGTGAACCTCACATTCATGACCGTGGCAATGACGCCAGATAACCAGTTTTTCCAGTACAAAGAAAAGCAATATACCAAACAGGATCGTGGCAGCCATGTGCTCAATATTTTTTGTTAATTCAAACGCATGGGGCAATATTTCCAGAAACACAGCGCCGAGTAACGCACCAATGGCATAGCTGATCAACATTGGCACCCAGGAGGCGCGCGCCGATAAAGCGACAATTGCAGCAAAGGTTACGCTAAGCACGCCACCGAGCAGGCTGGCTAAAATGATGGCAATGAGTGTTGGCACGATGAATGACTATGAACGTAAATTTTTTCTATTATACGCTATGTGTCAAGTATCGTCAGATAGCCAGATCAATGAAGCCATGCGACCTGTCACACCATCCCGACGATATGAAAAAAAGTGATCAGCATCTGTGTAGGTACAGAAATCTCCCTCGTGAATTCGGGTTATACCGAGCGCAGCAAGTCGCTGCCTTGCTAACAAATAAATATCTGCAAGCCATTTATCTGCGCCATGAGGTGCAAAGGCACCTTGCGCAGCAGGATCATGCTTCATAAACGCATGCCGTACATCTTCTCCCACTTCAAAAGCCCCCGGGCCAATAGCCGGGCCAAGATAAGCCATTAACGAAGCCGGGGGCACATTCATTGCTTTTACCGTGCGCTCTATGACTCCGGAAACCAGCCCCCTCCATCCAGCATGGGCAGCGCCTACAACTGTGCCGACTTCATTACAAAGTAAAACTGGCAGGCAATCAGCCGTCATAACAGCGCAAACATTATTTGCAGAATGTGCTACACAGGCATCTGCTTCTATAACACCCTCTGCTAATTTATCAGCATTTGCTACATGTACCCCATGCACCTGTTTAAGCCAAGCCGGCTCATTTGGTAACATTAATCGTAAAATAGCGCGGTTTTGGTTTACTGCATCCGGTGCGTCACCCACATGATCACCCAGATTCATTTCTGCATAAGGTGCGTCACTTACACCACCATTACGGGTAGTGATGATAGCTTTAACTGCAGGTGGCGCATCCCAATCTGGGATAATCAACTCATTGTTTGCTTTGTTCATCTGTTTTTCGTAATACTTCCAGCAAATCAACCATATCTTGTGGCATTTCGACTTCCCATTCCATTGCCTCATGCGTAACCGGATGAATCAGCCCAAGACGTGTTGCGTGCAAGGCTTGTCTGCCAAATAGCCTGATCGGCTCTCGCAACTCAGGGTTCACATGAGCAGTTTGACCAATATAAACCTGGTCTCCAGCCAGCGGGTGCCCGATCGATTGCATATGTACGCGAATCTGGTGCGTACGTCCAGTTTCAAGACGGCATTGAACCAATGTATGCCCGGTAAAATTCTCAAGCACGTGGTAATAGGTGATTGCCGGTTTGCCGTTTCTGACTACCGCCATTTTGGTACGTGACTTGGGATGACGACCGATCGGCGTAACCACTTTTCCGTCCTGAGTGATTTGCCCCCGTGTAATCGCCAGATATTCACGTTTAACGGTGCGTGCCTGCAATTGCCGGACCAGATCAGTCTGCGCAGTGAGGGTTTTAGCCACAACCAGCAACCCGCTGGTATCTTTATCCAGCCTGTGCACAATGCCGGCACGGGGCACCTGCGCCACTTGTGGTGAATGATGCAACAAAGCGTTCAGTAATGTGCCTTGCCAGTTTCCACTGCCAGGATGCACCACTAAACCTGCCGGTTTATTGACTATCAATATCGTATCGTCTTCATAAACCACGCTCAGCGCGATTTCTTCGGCAAGATAGGGCATCTCCGAGGGGTGAACTTCAGGAATAACACTGATATTTTCACCTCCCCATACTTTTTGTTTGGCAATAGCTGGTTTATCATCCACCATGACCTTTTCTTCCTTTATCCACGTTTGCAAGCGGCTTCTGGAATAGTCCGGCAATAATGACTGCAAGGCTTGATCTAATCGAAATCCGGCACAGCTATCTGGAATGACTATATCAATCCGTTCTGCGTCGTCGTCGTTTAGGTTATAATCAGAAAAATTTTCTACGGGTTGGCTCATGAAACAGATTTTAGCGTTATTTCTTCTATTAATGGTAACGGCGTGTGGTTTACTGCCGGAAGTTCAGGACGAAACCAAAAACTGGTCAGCCCAAAAGCTCTACACCTCTGCAAAAGAGGAGATGAACGACAGTAACTACGAAAAAGCCATCAAGTATTTTGAAACTTTGGAAGCACGCTATCCTTATGGCCGTTATTCCCAACAGGCACAACTGGAAATAGCCTATGCTTATTACAAATCAAGTGAACCGGTTTCTGCTATCGCTGCAGCTGATCGATTCATCAAGTTACATCCTAACCACCCTAACGTTGACTACGCTTACTATTTGAAAGGACTGGTCAACTTCAACGAAGATAAAGGGATGTTTGCTGTCTTGAGCGATCAGGATATGACACAGCGCGATCCCAAAGCCGCACGAGAGGCATTTGAATCATTCAAGGAACTGGTTACCCGCTTCCCGGACAGCAAATATACACCAGATGCCGCTGCTCGAATGAAATATTTGGTAAATGCACTGGCTTATCATGATGTTCATGTGGCACGTTACTATATTAAACGTGGTGCTTACGTTGCCGCAGCTAACCGCGCTCAATCGGTAGTGAAAAATTTTCCGCAATCCCCTGCACAAGAAGAAGCACTGGCTGTGATGGTTAAAGCCTACGATGCTTTAGGTTTGAAAGAGTTGCGCGATGACGCTCACCGCATTCTGAAACTTAATTTCCCCAAGAGCCAATACCTTACTGGTTACACGCCTGAGACAAAAGATTGGTGGAAATTCTGGTAAACGACTAATTTGCATAAATGCTGTCATTCAAAAAAGTAAGCTCTGGTTTACTCTGGCTGGTTTGCTTAATGTGTACAAAAAAGCCCTTGACGAGACGCCAAGGGCTTTTTGTTTGGACTACCAATTCGAATCAAATGGCAGCTTCGTCTGTTTCCCCAGTACGAATACGAACAATCTGTTCCACTGTGGTAACAAATATTTTTCCATCACCAATCTTACCGGTGCGGGCCGCTTTTACAATGGCTTCAATAGCCGGGTCTACCTGACTATCTGCAATAACAAGTTCGATCTTCACTTTTGGCAAGAAATCCACTACATACTCTGCCCCACGGTATAATTCGGTATGACCTTTCTGACGCCCAAAGCCTTTCACTTCAGTCACGGTCAAGCCACTTACCCCAATCTCAGATAGTGCTTCACGCACTTCGTCCAGTTTAAAAGGTTTGATAATAGCTTCAATTTTTTTCATTTTTTACTCCTGAGTGTTCGGCTTTATTCTGCTGACTAAAACTTTGGTTTATATCTGGATGTTATAGGATATCGGCGATCTTTGCCAAATCCGCGATGTGTAATACGTATACCAACCGGTGCCTGACGACGCTTATACTCATTGATATCTATCAGGCGGATTACCCGGCGCACATCTGCTTCTGTGTAGCCTGCTGCGATAATTTCTTGCGGACACAAATCATGTTCGACGTATTTTTCCATTATCGCATCAAGAATCTCATAAGGCGGCAAGGCATCCTGATCAGTCTGGTCTTCACGTAATTCTGCTGATGGCGCCCGTGTAATCACACGTTCTGGTATTACCGCCCCCAAATTGTTTCTGTAACGTGCAAGACGGTACACCAGTGTTTTCGGTACATCTTTCAGCACAGCAAAACCGCCAGCCATGTCGCCATATAAGGTGGCATATCCCACAGCCATTTCGCTTTTGTTGCCCGTTGTTAAAACAATCGTTCCATACTTGTTGGACATGGCCATCAGCAATGTGCCGCGAATTCGTGCCTGAATATTTTCTTCAGTTGTATCAAAAGGCAGGTCATTAAATTCATCTGACAGGCTGTTCATGAATGAATCAAACATCGGTTTTATCGATATTTCGGAGTAACGCACACCAAGCGTTTCAGCCATGATGCGCGCATCTTCCAGACTGATATCCGCAGTAAACTGGGAAGGCATCATCACTGCATGCACCTTGTCTGCACCCAGCGCATCTACTGCTACTGCCAATACCATTGCTGAATCTATCCCGCCAGAAAGACCAAGTTCGATCCCTGGGAAACCATTTTTACCGACATAATCCTTCACACCTTGGCACAATGCCTCATATGCGCTGGCTTCCAGTGATAACAGGGGTAAAACTTCCCCTTTTACAGGCATGCCATTATCAAGGGTTATCAGCCCTAGCGTTTCTTTAAACTCAGCAAATTGATGAGTTAGTTCTCCCTTGCTATCCATGGCAAAGGAAGCACCGTCAAACACCAGTTCATCCTGTCCACCAAACAAATTGCAATAAACTGCAGCCATACCTGTTTCGGCTATGCGTTCACGCATGACCCTGTAGCGGGAAACCTGTTTTTCCAGATGGAAGGGAGACGCATTAAGAACGAGCAAAACCTGCGCACCAGATTTGCGTGCCATAGAGGCGGCTTTTGCATCCCAAACGTCGGCGCAAATATTAATACCAAACTTCACACCATCCAGTTCAAAAACACAAGGCTCATTACTGGGAGAAAAATAGCGTACTTCATCAAATACCGTATGATTAGGAAGACAATGTTTGTGATAAGTGGCTATTACTTTTCCATCTTGCAGTACCGAAGCTGCGTTATAACGCTTATTCTCATCCCAGTGGGGATGTCCAACAATAACGGTAATACCTTCAATATTGGATGCCAGCTTACTTAACACAAGGTCACAGGCATCATAAAACCCTGATCTGAGCAATAAATCTTCAGGCGAATAACCAGAAAGGGCCAATTCAGGTGTTAACAGAATAGTTGCGCCTTGCGCTTTTGCCTGATTGGCAAAATCAAGAATTTTATCTGCATTACCTTCAAGATCACCAACAATACAATTTATTTGGGCGATGGCTATTTTCATTACTTAGCTGCTCCATATACCCGGAATACTGGCATCAGTTTTAATAACTCACACAGCCCATCAATATAGTCATTCCATACAAAATGAGATAACTGTTTCAAAAGTTCATTATTTCTTGAAACTTTTCTTATGCAGTTCAAGATTTTTTCCCTGCTATGGCGGCCACCATAGCCTCTCCGATCTCGGCTGGAGACTTGGCCACGACTACACCGGCTTGTTCCAGCGCCTTGATTTTATCTTCTGCTAAACCACTGCCTGCAGAAATGATTGCGCCGGCGTGGCCCATCCGTTTGCCTTTAGGCGCGGTCTGCCCTGCTATATAACCGGCAACAGGTTTGGAAACATGCGATTTGATATAGTCAGCCGCTTCTTCTTCGCGGGTTCCGCCAATTTCACCCACCATGATAATCGCTTCGGTTTCTGGATCGTTCTGGAACATTTCCAGACAGTCGATAAAATCCAGCCCTTTTATCGGATCACCCCCAATACCAACGCAGGTAGTTTGGCCTAAGCCTAGATTCGTGGTCTGATAAACGGCTTCATAGGTTAACGTGCCGGAACGGGACACAATACCCACTTTTCCGCGTTTATGAATAAAGCCTGGCATAATACCGATCTTGCATTCATCCGGGGTAATGACACCCGGGCAATTAGGCCCGATCAACCTGGCTCCATTCGCTCGGATCGCGGCTTTTACATTGAGCATATCCAGCACCGGAATGCCTTCCGTGATACATACAATCACTTCGATACCGGCATCTGCCGCTTCCATCACTGAGTCAGCAGCATAAAGTGAAGGGACATAGATTACGCTGGCATTTGCACCTGTTTCTTGCACGGCTTCTCGCATAGTATTAAAAACGGGTAAATCCAGATGCTTCTGACCACCTTTTCCAGGTGTTACTCCACCAACCATGTTCGTGCCATAGGCAATTGCCTGCTCTGAATGGAAAGTACCTTGTTTGCCGGTAAAGCCCTGACAAAGAACTTTGGTATTTTTATTGATTAAAATGCTCATCTTCAATCCTAAAGTTTTTATTCGCCGCTGATCAGATTGCCAGAATTAAGGAAAACATCATGTAAATATTCAGATGATAAAGTTTACCTGTTAGCCTGCCGCATTTTCAACGTCTCAAAATCAGCTCACTGCTTCTACTGCCCGCTTAGCCGAATCAGTTAATCCATCTGCCGAGATGATTTTCAGCCCGCTTTCTGCCAGCATTTTCCGGCCCAGATCTACGTTGGTTCCTTCAAGCCGGACAATGACCGGTACAGTCACAGCCACCTCCTGTACGGCTTTGATAATGCCTTCAGCGATAATATCGCAGCGCATGATGCCACCAAAAATATTCACCAGAATGGCCTTTACTTTGTTATCTGAAAGAATAATCTTGAAGGCTTTGGCTACGGTTTCTGCTGTAGCAGCTCCACCCACATCCAGAAAGTTTGCCGGTGCACCCCCATGAAGTTTGATCAGGTCCATAGTGGCCATGGCAAGACCTGCGCCATTTACCATGCATCCAATGTTGCCGGATAACGCAATATAGTTCAGCCCGGCAGCATGTGCAGCCGCCTCTTTTGGGTCATCCTGTGTATGGTCACGCAATTCTGATAGCTTTTTCTGACGATACAGCGCGTTGTCATCCACGCTTATTTTGCAATCCAGTGCGACCAGATCACCAGTATCGGTAACGATGAGAGGATTGACTTCCACCATGGACAAATCAGCAGTAGTAAATAACTTGTATAGCCCTTGCAAAAGCTTGGTTAACGCTACGATCTGCTTATCTTTCAACTCAAGTGTAAAAGCGATGTTGCGACACTGAAAATCCTGCAACCCCATCAGCGGATCGCACACTTCCTGAACAATTTGCTCTGGAGCAGTCCGGGCAATCTCTTCAATATCCATACCACCACTGGCTGAAGCAACAACAGTAATACGTTCATGTTCACGATCCACTAGCAAGCTCAAGTAGAGTTCACGTGAAATAGTGAGGGTTTCTTCTACCAGTACGCGCGACACCATTTGCCCATCAGGTGCATTCTGATAAGTAACCAATGAAGATCCCAACAGGGCATCCGCTGCTTCACGTAGCTCATCAACGGAGCTCACCAGGCGCACGCCACCCGCTTTACCGCGACCTCCCGCATGTATTTGTGCCTTGACGACCCAGCTTTCGCCGCCAAGATAACCCGTGGCAACTTCTGCATGGCCCGTATTTTCGACCACCACGCCACGCGGTGTGGTGATACCATGTTCACGCAAGAGTTCTTTTGCTTGATATTCGTGTAAATTCATGGTGTTTTCGTCTTATTCAAAAATTTGTGAAAATAAAGTTGATATTTTGGAGCAATTCCACTGAACACGCTAGCCTCTAACCTAGATATTCGCATAATTGATTTATTAGCTGACATCAATCCACAACAATGGAATGCTTTGGCAGGTGACCAGCCCTTTCTGAGTCATGAGTTTCTCTACGCGCTGGAAGCCACTGGCTGCGTGTCGCAACAAGCCGGATGGATTCCAAAACACATTACGCTTTGGGAGAACAATATACTCACCGGTGCCATGCCGCTTTATATCAAACTACATTCCTATGGCGAATATGTATTCGACTGGGCATGGGCAGATGCTTATCAACGTCATGGAATAAGATATTACCCCAAACTGGTAAATGCCACCCCTTTTACACCCGTTACCGGGCAGCGTTTGCTTGCCGCAACGGAAAGAGACCGGCGATTACTACTGTCCGCCGCCCTAAAACTCGCCCAGGATATCGGCGCGTCTTCATTGCATTGCCTGTTCCCCACTGAAATTCAGGCCCAGGAAATGCAATCTCAAGGCATGATGTTGAGAAGTGGCGTGCAATTTCACTGGCAAAACAACCATTACGCAGACTTTGATGGTTATCTGGCCAATATGAGTCATGATAAACGCAAAAAAATCAAACAGGAGCGCCGTAAGGTAAACAATTCAGGTATCACGTTCGAACACCTGACAGGAAATGCCATTTGCGATACTCATTGGGCGTTTTTCAATACCTGTTACCAAACCACTTATAGACAACACCGGTCTACTCCTTACCTTAATCTGGAATTCTTTCGCCAAATTGGCGCTACGCTACCTGACAATGTGCTTTTGATAATAGCCAGCCGGGATGGCACCCCTATCGCAAGCGCTTTGAATTTTTATAACAAACATACCATGTATGGACGCTACTGGGGGGCCATTGAATATGCGCCAGGTTTGCATTTTGAAGCCTGCTATTACCAGGCCATTGAGTTTTGCATCTTGAACAAAATCCTCACCTTTGAGGGAGGCGCACAAGGTGAACATAAAGTTGCAAGAGGATTTCTACCCACGCCCACATGGTCGGCTCATTGGCTGGCACATCCAGAATTTTCCCATGCAGTTGAAGAATTTCTGGAGCGGGAATCTCGCGGTATTGCGCAATATATTACCGAACTGAATGAAAGCAGCCCTTTTAAAAGTGAGAAACTTTAATATAACCGTCTATAAATAAACATGGAGGCAGTCGACTGCAGCTATTTCGAGCATGATGCAGATATCCGGATTATCGGATGTGGCAAGAAGACCTCTAAATCGGTATTGAAATAAAAAGCGACATCTTTCATTTAAATATCACAACAAATTCAATCAATTTTCATTACCAACTCTTCAATATCAAACACAATCCCATTCAATTCAGGACGCACACATCCAACTAATTGATATTTATATGAAGATCGCTTGCAAACAACTTAAAATAAGTTAATAATTAATCAAAGACAACCATTGAGAATTGCAACGCAATTTAAGACAATGCGCTGAGTAAAAGGATAATAATGTGATTTCCAAAAAAACGAGCTCTCTCCTTCTCTTGTTCTCAATTGTTACTGCCACTGTTGCAAATGCTGCTCAGGAATTATCATTCGGTGTTATACCTTATGTGTCTGCCGGTCCGTTAATACAAACTCAAAGCCCGCTCAAACAATATATTGCCAAGGTACTGGGCAAACCAGTCAACCTTGTTACAGCCCCGGATTTTCGTACATTTCTTGATCGAACTCAAAAGGGTGAATATGACATCCTTTTCACTGCCCCTCACTTTGGTAGGCTTGCTGAGGAAAGAGATGGCTATAAAAGTATTGTAATGACTTCACACCATGTACAAGGCTCATTCCTGGCAAGGAAAGACTCTCCTATAAAATCTCTAGATGATTTGAATGGCAAGACCGTCATGATCGCCCAGCGGCTATCCATGCTGTTTCAGCTGGCCGATGCAACTTTGCAGAAAAAAGGTCTTATTGATGGTAAAAACATCACCATTATCGAAACGCGTACCCATAACAACGCGTTATATGCACCAATGCGCGATGAAGCGGACGCATCTGTCACAGGTGTACTGATCTGGCACCTTCTAGGCCAGGAGTTTAAGGACAAACTCAAAGTAATCGGCACTACAGAAAAAGCACCTGGATTCTTGCTGTTGGTACACCCTCGAATGACTGCAGAAATTCAAAACAAACTTAAAGATGCTTTACTAAAATTTGGTGGTACACCAGAAGGAAAGGCTTATTTTGAAAATACAGGATTTATTGGATTTGAGCCGATTTCCGATAATACAATGAAAGCGCTGGATCCTTACACCAAAGTACTGAGAACCAAACCATAAGATGTTTACTCGCCTTTTTGCTCCGCATCGGTCAATCAGGACCAAACTGCTTCTCGTCAGTATTGTCGTGGAAATTTTAATGCTCGGCCTGCTACTGTCAAACAGTATGCGCCTGCTCAACCAGACACTTGAGGAACAGACCCAGGCAAAGATAGAGGCAGTAACCCCCTTACTGGATTCAGCCATCAGCGCACGCTTGTTTGAGCGTGATCATGTAGGTATTACTGAAATCCTGCAAAAATTGATGAAAAGTCAATTTAGTAACTTCCAATACATCGTTATCTACGACAATCGCGGTGAAGTTTATGCACAAACAGGCGATATTGACATCCACAAAATGCCTGCCATCGACAAACATGTTTCAACAAGCATCCCAAGTGGCGTGTATAACGCCACAACTGCCCTAACACTAGGGCATGAAAAAATTGGTGCAGTCCGCTTTGGCCTATCTTTGCATACTTTGATAACCTCTCGCGATAACGTACTTCAACAAGGTCTGCTTATTGCTTCAATTGAAGTCATTCTCACTTTTATTTTGTTATCTGCTGGCGGGTATCTGCTGACACGCCACATACGCACACTCATGACCGCCACTCAGGAAATTGCTGCGGGAAACAATGCTATTCAAATACCAGTAACCAGCCGAGATGAAATCGGTATGCTGGCAACCCACTTTAATATCATGACCCAAGCCATTCATGACCGAATTGATGCGCTACACCTTTCAGAGCGCGCATTGTTTGAGGAAAAAGAACTGGCTGAAGTAACACTTCATTCCATTGGGGATGGGGTAATCACGACTGATGTTCATGGCCTCATACAATACATTAACCCTGCTGCGGAGCTCATCATCGGGTGGAACTTGCAGCAGGCCAAAGGCCGCCATATTGTTGAAGTGTATCGCACGGTTGACGAACTAACGTTAACGCCACTTGATAACCCGGCCAGTGAATGTCTGCAGGAAAAAACCGTTATCAGTCGGCAGACTCAATCCGTTCTGATACGAAAAGATGGCAGGCAGTTTGCCATAGAAGAAACAGCCTCCCCCATTCTGGATCGTGATGGAAAAATAACGGGGGCAGTGCTTGTGTTTCACGATGTTACTGCCAGCAGGGAATTTGCGCGTCAACTGGAATACCAGGCGACCCACGATGCCCTGACTGGACTGGTAAATAGACGAGAATTTGAAAGACGCACGATGGAAGCGCTTGCAGATGCCCGTGAAAACAATCACAACCATGCCATGTGCTATCTCGACCTTGACCAATTCAAGATAGTGAATGACACCTGCGGTCATTCAGCGGGCGATGAACTATTGCGGCAATTGGCTCAAAATCTTGCCTCTGAAGTCCGGGGCATTAACACCATAGGCCGACTAGGTGGTGACGAATTTGGCTTGCTCATCAAAAAATGTTCCATTTCAGAAGCTACCCGCGTAGCAAAGGGAATCAGTGATTGCATCAAGGACTTTCGCTTTGTATGGAATGACAATATATTTGAAATTGGTGTCAGTATTGGCGTTGTACCTATCAGACCGGATAGTGCGGATATCTCCGAAATTTTCAGTACAGCAGATGTTGCCTGCTACATTGCCAAGGAAAAGGGGCGAAATCTGATCCATGTATCCCAGGTTGATGATATCGAGCATGCTCGGCGACAAGGCGAGATGCAGTGGTCAACCCGTGTAACTGATGCACTTAAAGAAAACCGCTTTGTACTGTATTACCAGAAAATCATCTCTCTTTCCTCTGAAAATTTCTCTGAAGAAAAATGCGAGCTTCTGGTCAGAATGATAGACACTGATGGAAAAATAATTTCTCCAATCAAGTTTATTGGTGCCGCTGAACGCTACCATTTAATTTCCAACCTTGATCGCTGGGTAGTCCGTAAAGCGTTATCTTTGATCAGCCAACCTGGATCAAGCACTGTTTGCAACGGTATTTTTTCAATTAATCTGTCAGGTGATTCTGTTGGCGATCTCGAATTTCTCCAGTTTGTTATCCAGGAAATTCGCATAAGCAAAGTAAATCCCGCCAAGCTTTGTTTTGAAATAACCGAAACCGCGGCCATCTCAAATCTAAGTCGCGCTGTTCAGTTTATTTCAGAGTTGAAAATATTGGGATGCAAGTTTTCACTTGATGATTTTGGCAGTGGGTTGAGCTCTTTCGCCTATTTGAAAGCACTGCCTATCGACTACCTCAAGATTGATGGAGCATTTGTCAAAAACATTGCCAAAGATCCGAATGACCGCGCTATGGTCACCGCCATCAACCAGGTTGGCCACGCATTGGGCATCAGTACCATTGCAGAATTCATAGAACATCATGAAATAAATAGTGTTTTAAAGGAAATAGGTGTAGATATGGGGCAAGGTTACTTCATACATATGCCAGAAGAGTTCATCATAGCCCAACAGTCAAAATCTACTGACATCATTGCGTCTTAGTGAGCATTTCAAACGCGTTTCAAAGTGACTTTAAAGCCTTCAAAAGCATCCTCAATTTTACCAGACCAACCTACTTTGCTTCTATTTTCGTTAACCCACAACGCTTACAAACAAAATGAGTAATAAGTCGACCGCTATCAACGTCAAACCGTTTTCCATTGCTTACCTCCCATTTATGAAAACCACTGCTGCACAATGATCTTCCCTTATGCTTTTCCCCTGGTTTCACTTTCCTGAATTTAACAACTTCACCCACGATCTGTGCCTTTCTGAGACAATGTTTAAACATTCATGGATTATAGCTATTCTATCTGTAACAACGTCTCAAATAGCGAATGCTTTTCCGGCATCTATTTCAAAATTTTACACTTATTAAATATTGAACAGGTATTTCAATGACTGACCCAAATTTGCTAGGCATGATTGCCGGCACACTGACAACGGTGGCATTCGTACCCCAGGTACTAAAAACATGGCGATCCAAATCAGCTAGAGACGTTTCCTATGGCATGTTCCTGATTTTCAGTACAGGCGTTCTCTTCTGGCTATTTTATGGTATCGCAATAGGTGCAGCACCGATTGTAGTCTCCAATTCGGTCACGCTGGTTTTGGCTGTCGTTATCTTGGTACTAAAATTTATATACAAGTAAATAAACAGCCATTTATTCAGCGTTCACCGGTGTTTTTCTTGAACGCTTAATATCTCCGCGTTGCTGTTTGCTTGCTAATCGACGCTTTTGAGAAGCCAAAGTCGGCTGGGTTTTATATCTGGGTTTGGGGGGCAGCGCAGCTTGACGAATTAATTCACATAACTTGACTCGCGCATCATCACGATTTCTGCTTTGCGTTCGAAAACGTTGAGCCTCAATAATCAATATCCCTTCATCCGTCAGGCGCCTGCCAGCCAGTTTGAATAGCCTTTGGCGTACATCTTCCGGCAACGCGGTGGAATTGGCCGCATCAAACCGCAATTGCACTGCAGTAGACACCTTGTTAACATTTTGGCCGCCGGGGCCAGATGCGCGGATAAATTGCTCTTGAATTTCGCTTTCATCTATCACGATGGTGCGGGTTACATGAATCATGTCAGGCACCGTAAAAAAATATCATCTTTTTAAATTAATTGAGCTGAATCCGCTGTCCCCAGGGTATCCTGGCTTTTCCTTTAACCAGCCAAATGACAGGATAAGGGGGTTCATATTTTGGAAACTCACCTTCTGCATCGGTAAAATAAAGCAATAAATCCGGTCGAGGGGTATCCGTTTCAACCCAGTCAAAAATCGGACGAAAATCTGTTCCCGCACCCCCATTAATTTCATCTGGCAAAGTGAGCGGTTCCCAGGACTGAAATATCCACGGGCCCTTTGGGTTCAAACGTTCATCGCAAGCATGCAAAGTTACCCTTGCCTTGATTTGCCCTTTCAGAGCATCCACCTCGCTCACAAATTCAGCGATTTCATCATCGCCAATTGAACCACTCGTATCAAGCACCACCACCAGCTCTACCTGCCCACTCAACAGACTAGGCATCATGGCGGCCCCTTCTCTTCGAGAAGGGCGCTGAAAACTGTAGTCATCTCGTGCAATACTGACCATATATCGTGCCAGCAACATACGCCATGGCAGTTTCGGCTGAATCAACTCATCTACCACACGCATCCATGACTCGCCCAGTTTGCCTGCCTGTCGTGCTTGCTGGGCTGCTGAAGCCAGTCGTTGCTTCCATTGGCTAGCTAATTCTTCTTTAGCTGTGGGAGATGAGTCCAAGGGCGTAGGCTTACCTTCTAAAGCTTCATGTTCCTCTGCGCCACCTGAATTTCCCTGTTGTTCCTGATGTCCGTCAACCGTGGTACCGCCCTTGCCTTCGTTTTTCTCCTCACCACTGCTACTGCCTTTCCCTTCTTTTTCCTGACCGCGATTACTGCCAACCTGGCTCAATGCATTGTCGCCTTCACCCAACCCCTGTTCATCATCACCCTCGCCATCATACAAATGATCGTCCAGGGGCTCTTCAGTGGGTTCTGCCAGTATGAAAGGGTAAATCTCTTCCGCAGTCAGATGCTTGTAAACCGGATTCATCAAGGCACCAGGCGGTGCTTTGAGGCCTTCTCCAGCCAACAAATGATTAACGGCATGATCACAGGCCACATCCCAGCGGCGTTTAGTGCGGTGATGACGACGGGCAAAATGGCCCAAAGCACAATGAAGTGCTTCATGAGCCAACATGAATTGCGTTTGGCTCAGATTCAACCCATCTATAAACTCAGGATTGTAGTAGAAAGCGCGTGCATCTGTTCCTGTGGTTTTACACCACTTCGCAGGCTTGAGGGTCAAATGCATCACTAACGCGCCAAGGAACGGTTTTTCTAAAATCAACCGTGTACGCGCGGCAGCAAGCTTTATCTCGATATCGTTTTGTGCTGTACTCATGCCTCGGCAGTATTAGACCACTTCATGTCATACAGCAACAAATCCGTAATGGTGTTGGCCCATTCAGCGAATTCCGGTACAGAAAACAATGGTTTTCCAATGGAACGATGAAGATCCGTTACCAGCATCACGCCCATTTCACGTTGCGGGAAAAGCTTGGCATAACGCAGAATATTACCCAATACTTTTGCTGCATCCGCTGTGCTTTTGGCCTTTACCGCACGTCTGACCAGCGCAGCTGCTACACCATACTGGAGATCGATACTCCGCGGCACGTCGTTAACATCTCCGTTCAAAATACCATCAAGATCCGGCAGCTGATCCATGTTATCAACAAAAGCCTTAAGCTCTACACCCGCAGCTGGACCGATGCAGGCCTGCAATGTATCCAGAAGCAGGGTTGGCATTTCGCTGAATTTTTGCAGCGCGCGGTGTGCAAATTCCCATGAGCGGGGTGATGGAAATGCAACTGGATTATGAGCAGGATCAAAATCAAATAGCAGATCAGGGCGGAACCGAAGAAATGCGATGACCCGCTCATCCACATCGTTTTCGTGTGCCCATGATACCCAGTCATCCAGATTTGCTTCTACTTCATAATGGGTAAAACGATTGGCCAACGGGGCTGGCATGGTGTATGTCACCCCCCTGTCACCCTGTCTGTTTCCGGCGGCAAAAATGGCCCAACCTTCAGGAACAACATATTCACCCAGCCGACGATCAAGAATCAGCTGATAAGCTGCGGCAGAAACGGTTGGTGGGGCAGAAGTTATTTCATCCAGAAAGAGAATGCCATGCTTACCATGCCGCTTGGCGTCCGGCAAAATTGCGGGGACTGACCACTCCACCAATGATTCATGACGAAATGGAATTCCCCGCAAGTCTGTGGGTTCCATCTGGGATAAACGGATATCGATTAAAGGAACCTTATGCTTGGCTGCAATGCTAGCAATAATCTGCGACTTACCTACACCTGGCGGGCCCCAAAGCATGACAGGCGTATGCTGTTTGTTCAGTGTGCTGCAAAATTCGCGATCAAGAATGGTTTGTATGTGTGAAGGTCTCATATTCTTTTCTATTAACAATACATTTACATAGGTTACCGCAAAACAGGTTATTTTTGCATAGGGTTTTAACTGTTACAATAGACAAACCTTCATAAAGGAAGCGGAATCAACGCTTTAATGACCAATGAAATTTTGTAGTACGTGCGGAGCAAGTGTCGCTCTGCTCATTCCGGAAGGCGATTCTGTTCCCAGGCATGTCTGCATAGCCTGCCACACAATTCATTACCAAAACCCTAAAATAGTAGTGGGGTGCTTACCTGTATGGGAAGATAAAATTCTGCTGTGCCGCCGTGCTATTGAACCACGGTATGGCCTGTGGACACTTCCTGCCGGATTTATGGAAAATGGGGAAACAACAACGCAGGGTGCAATGCGCGAAACCCTGGAAGAAGCCAACGCCCGGGTTGAATTAAAGGGGCTTTATACACTGATTAATTTGCCTCACATCAGCCAGGTTTACATGATGTTTCGTGGCAAACTGCTTGACCTCGATTTCAGCCCCGGAATCGAAAGCCTGGAAGTGGCCCTTTTCGCTGAAGAAGAGATTCCCTGGAATGAGCTTGCTTTCACCACGATACGTGACACACTCAAACACTTTTTCCTTGATCGAAAAGCCGGGTATTTTCAGTTTCACGAGGGGGATATCATTTCAGGCAGTAGCGATTAAGCTTCGCGGGATCGCCTTCCCAGAATATCAAACTTGATACGCGCCCAATCCTCACTATTTTCAAGGATCTCTGTAAACCTGATTTTGTATGTCAGCTGCTTATCATGGAGATCCATGATTTTACCTACTGTAAATTCTGATACAGGCAAAATCAAACTGCTGGCCATCCCTTTATTATCTACATTCGGCAAAAACAATGCGCCCAATTCTTTTGCATCTGCCGTAATGATACCAGCCTGTTCTTGTAAATTGCCGCTATGAAGCTGAGCTAGCTCAAGCCTTTCAATTTTTACGACTCTTGGTGAATCACTCAGCTTTTCTACACCTAAAGATATCTTGCCAGACTCCGCATTCTTGACCCAGCGAATCGCACCAATTTTCCAGGGTCCGTTAATTTCTGCATCACGTACCCCGATCAATCTGCCGACCTCTGCATTACTACAAGCTTCGGAATGGATAATTAAACCATAGCCTGTAGCACTTTCGTTTTCAATTGGCCATTGTGATGACAAGGCGTTTTTTGAACAATTTTCACTATTGGAAAAATCACTGTCCAGCATAGAGATAACACACCTGATGCCACAAACAACCTCAACTGTTTTATTGTCACTCAGGTCTCGGGGATAAACTCTTGCCGCAGAATCAGTCATCCATAGCGCAGAAAGTTGCTCCATAAAATCCAAACAGGCACTGTCGCAATATTTACCCTCAATTCCAATCCGGTCCAATTGTTTGCCTTCACGCTGCAAACGCAAGGATCTGGTAACTTCAGCAAGCAATGGACTGATATCCCAAAACCGTAGTTTTTCACCTTCCATCTCAGGTACAATTTTTCCTGCACCTGCTGGTTTAGACAAATCGATATAATGGGTATGCCTGTTTTCGGCATATTGGTGATCCAGATGCATAACCTCTGCCCATCGCATCAACCACTGTTCAACCATTTCTATCTGCTCAATCTTTAAGCTCGTCGGCACCAGCATATCCAGCATCAGAATTCTGAAATATTCCATCATGCATGAGCTTTCATTGCCGTCACCGGCAATCGTTACTTTTTCATGGGAAAATCCATGTAACTCACTCAACCGATAAAGCTTATGCAAGCGCTTCCACATATTGGGCTGAACCATCTCCTGATGGAAATAGCGCCATTTAATTTCCCCGCTCAGGTAATGAATTGCCCTCACAGTTATCAACGGGATCATTTTACTGATCTCACTCTGTTCAGGATGATCCAGGTAATCACGGATAAATGCTTGATATCCATGCGCAAGGTGCCAGAAATTGGCAAATATGCATTTCCACAGTTTCTGTTCTAATTCTGGATCGGATGCCTGTTTTTTAAAATAAGTGTTACACAAACTTTTCTGCAGAAGCTGGCTCCCTTCATCCAGCCGCATCAAAATTTGCAAACGTTCTTTAGTCAGAGGATCTGTACTGGAGTTAAACATATTCAAAGCATCAGAAATATGCTTGTGAGCCTGATATTCATCTTTAAGTGATAAAGAATTCATCCATCGTTCTGTATCCCGCAAACTGGAAAGCGGATCAATAATTTTCTTTCTGAAATAATAAAATAGGTCAATCATTCGGTTCACACAATGCAATAGTTAATTACATACTTGCATGATTCGTGCCCGACAACTGCGCCACCGAAAAGTTAATATTTCATTATTTATCAATTAGTTGTAAAATTAGTACAAAAGTACTAAGATGAAAACACTAACAAGGATGTCAGTAAATTGACACCTCATTCCGGAGCACAGACGAAAAAAAGGGTGCCGAAGCACCCTTAAAGCTTTATTTCCGGCACAAATTAGTGTGTCGCAAGTGCCAGCATCAAACCATTCAGACGATGCACAAAACCGGCCGGATCTTCCAGTTGGCCACCTTCCGAAAGCATTGCCTGATCAAAAAGAATGAAGCTCCAGTCAGAAAAACGTTCCTGCCCCGCTTCTGACTTGATTTTCTGAACGATCGGGTGCTGGGGGTTTATTTCCAGTACAGGTTTGCTATGAGGCACATTTTGCCCAGCCGCTTTAAGCATACGCTCAAGGTTACCACTTAAATCCTGCGCACCAGCAACCAAACAAGCTGGCGAACTGGTCAGACGATTAGTAGTGCGCACTTCTTTAACCTTGTCGCCGAGCACTTCCTTGATTTTGTCGGTCAACTCCTTGAATTCATCAGCTTCTTTTTCAAGCTCGGCCTTTTCCGATTCGTCCTGCAGTTTACCCAGGTCCAAATCACCCTTGGCAACAGACTTCATGGCTTTACCATCAAATTCAGTAAGATGCGACACCATCCACTCATCTACACGCTCGTGCAGCAATATGACTTCAATGCCTTTCTTGCGGAAAATTTCCAGATGAGGACTGTTCTTTGCAGCAGCAAAGCTATCTGCCGTTACAAAATAGATTGTGTCCTGCCCCTCTTTCATACGGGCAACGTAGTCTTCCAGACTTACATCCTGAGCATCAGTGTCCGTATGGGTAGAAGCAAATCGCAATAATTTTGCTATTCGCTCTTTATTGGAAAAATCTTCACCGACGCCTTCTTTCAGCACCAGACCAAATTCTTTCCAGAATGTGGCATATTTGTCTTTATGGTTTTCCGCAAGATCTTCCAGCATGGAAAGAACCTTTTTTACGGAGCCAATTCGCATCGCATCAATGTCTTTACTGTGCTGCAATATTTCACGGGATACATTCAGTGGCAGGTCATTGGAATCAATCACTCCGCGAACAAAACGCATGTAATAAGGCATCAACTGATCTGCATCATCCATGATGAACACGCGACGGATATAAAGCTTTATACCGTGGCGGTGCTCTCTGTCCCACAAATCAAATGGTGCACGTGATGGCACGTACAAAAGTTGCGTATATTCCTGTTTTCCTTCAACCTTGCTGTGGGTATAAGCTAGCGGGGGCTCAAAATCATGTGCAACGTGCTTATAAAACTCATCATACTGCTCTTGGGTAATTTCATTCTTTGGACGCGCCCAAAGTGCATTTGCTTGATTAACTGTTTCGTCTTCATCAGTGACAACATTTTCACTCTTGTCCTTGTCCCATTCTTCCTTTTTCATGACAATCGGCAAGGTAATATGGTCTGAATATTTACGGATAATGCCGCGTAAACGCATTCCGCTGAGCAATTCATCTTCGCCTTCACGCAGATGTAAAATCACATCAGTTCCACGTGTTACCTTTTCTACTGTTTCCAGCGTATAGTCGCCCTCTCCACCAGACTCCCAGCTCACGCCATGCTCTTTAGTCAGCCCGGCGCGACGCGTGACCAAAGTCACTTTGTCCGCCACAATAAAGGCTGAATAAAATCCAACACCAAACTGCCCAATGAGATGCGAATCCTTAGCCTGATCACCAGTTAATGATTGAAAAAATTCTTTGGTACCTGACTTTGCGATAGTTCCAACATTCTCTATCACCTCACTTCGAGACATTCCTATACCATTATCAGAAATAGTCAGAGTGCGAGCCGCTTTATCAAATGAAATGCGGATTTTCAGATCGCTGTCATTTTCATACAGTGCTTCGTCAGTAAGCCCTTCAAAACGCAATTTATCTGAAGCGTCAGAAGCATTCGAAATCAGCTCCCGCAAAAAAATTTCCTTGTTGCTGTACAAGGAATGGATCATCAGTTTCATTAATTGCTGGACTTCGGCCTGAAAGCCAAGCGTTTCTTTGTGAGTTTCCCCAGTCATTTTCTTATAACTCCTAAATTGCCAAATTGATCTTAATACAGCTGAATTTCAAATGGGGATGGTAAATGATTTTTCAAGTAGGAAGACAACACAAACCAGAATGACAGTGATGGCCAAGAAGGATAGAATTGGAGACAGAGATGAGGTTCCCCATCCACATGTGCAGCTTTACCAGGGTCAGGAAGAAAAAAACATGACGCGTTATCAGATTAGCAGCCAACATTTGATTGCCAAGGTAAAATATCAGCTAAAAATCATTCAAAAACGGCTGTAAAGGAAATTTCCTTGTCCGGTTTGCCTATGTAATAACCTTGAGCATAATCCACTCCGTATCCCTTCAACAAAGCAAGAATTTCGGCATTCTCTACAAATTCCGCAACCGTCTTCTTGCCAAATCCTCTTGCAGCTTCAACCAATACTTTGACAAAAACCTGATCGTCGGGATTCTGAGTCAGGTTACGAATAAATGAGCCATCAATCTTCACATAATCTACAGGCAATTGTTTCACATAGTGGAATGATGAAAAACCGATTCCAAAGTCATCCAATGCAAATGTACAGCCTAGTTCCTTGATGCTATGCATCAAGGCTCTGGCTGCCTCAAAGTCTTCTACAGCAGCCGTTTCTGTAATTTCAAAAATCAGATTTTCAGGATTGACCTGATATCGCTCCAATTCACGCTTCAACAAATCCACCAGAATCGGATCTTCAAAACTGCGGCCAGAGAGGTTTATGGAAAGCATGACGGTATTATTCTGCTTTTCAAGTTCCGAAAGCTTACGAATAGCCTTACTTAGTACCATATGATCAATTGATCGTATCAAGCCTGTTTCCTCCGCCACCCCGATGAAATCTCCGGGCATTGAAAGGGTGCCATCCCGTTTGCGGATACGTATTAATGTTTCATAATGAGATACGGTTTTTTCCGCAATCGACATGATAGGTTGAAAAAACAGCTCGAACCTGTCTTCTGCAAGCGCCTTTTCGATATTTTCGGCCCAGTGAACGCGCTTGGTAATTCGCTCCATAAGTTGCGTGTCTGGCGTATATAAATGCCAGTTCCCTCGCCCCTTTCCTTTCGCCTGGAACATGGCAAGGTCAGCATAAGTAAATACTTCCTGGGGTGTCTTTCCGTACTGAGGAAACATGACTATACCAATACACACGGTTATCTTATGAGATTTCCATACGCCGGGTAACTCGATTTTACCCAGTTGCAGATTAATTTTTCGTGCCATCTGGATGG
Source organism: Sulfurirhabdus sp. (assembly GCA_043759595.1). Classification (GTDB taxonomy): domain Bacteria; phylum Pseudomonadota; class Gammaproteobacteria; order Burkholderiales; family SMCO01; genus Sulfurirhabdus. The sequence goes on from JAYVLG010000106.1 coordinate 44,194, forward strand.
CTCCGGCTGCATCCATCTGGGAAAATGCAACGACAAAATCATCTCCTCCCATCCGGCCAGTTAGTGCGGGTTTAGGTGTCAGTGTCTGCAATTCTGTGGCTACCGCTTTTAAAAGCGCATCACCGACATCATGGCCACCCGTATCATTCACATATTTAAATTCATCCACATCAAAACTCAGCAATGCACCTGATGTACCATCAGCTGAAACCGAATCCAGAATAATACGTAATTCTTCATCAAACCGCCTTCGGTTCATCAATCCGGTCAGTGAATCAAAATCAGCAAGGAATGAGACCTGTTTTTCTGCCTGGCGAAGTTCAGTAATATCCAATCCAACTGACAAAACCACAGGATCGTCAGGATTCATACTGTACAACCGGGAATGAGACCATACAATACTCCGCAATTTCCCGTCCCTGGCCAATATATGGCTTTCATGACTTAAATGACCATCTTCCTGAGAAATCAGCTGTGCAAACTCAATTCGGCGTTTTTCCACTTCCATGTCATTACTGAAATGCTCGGCAAAGTCGATCCCTATTATTTCTGAGTGGGTATAACCAAATATTTTCTGTGCGAATCCATTAGCCATCATGATTCGCCCCCGCCGATTCTGGGTAATAATGATCGCTTGTGCCGTATCCAATAAACCCGTTACAAAATCCTTTTCCTTGGAAAGCTCGCCAACCAGTTTTGCCAGCGCATCTGCACGTTGCGCAACTTCTCCATTGAGACTTTCAAGGCGGTCGGCCAATGCTACAGCGGTTTCATCCAGCAGATCAATCTCATCAATATGCCCGCTTTTTCGCACATGCTGACGGATGCTGGAACGAACCTGTTCAAATTCACCCTGCCCCAACATGGGAATTGTCTGAGCAGTACGGCGCAAACGTGTCATTGGCAACCACAAAAAAGCAAGCAGTAATATTTCAGACAATAACAAGCCGAGCAAACCAGCCAAAAACCCTTTCCAGTTTGCATTCCGAATTTTTGCCATTGATTCCGTAATATCAAAAATCATCGCAAAATTTGCCTGCCCAGGGTAATTGGCAACGTGCAAAGGAACCCTTGCAATTTCAAAGTTAAAATCTTTTAAACTCAGTTGATTCACAATAATTTGATGTTGATCAGCCTCGCCTTGGGAAGGAAGCAGATCCAATATAGGCAAGTTATTTTCAGCGCCTGAAAGCGCAACCACACTGGATTTAAGTGCAGGGAGAGCACGGTAGGCAGACGTAAGGCTTTTTTCCTGGCCATAAGGTACGAGTAAACCAACATCTGATCCTGATATCTGTTTAAACGCAAGAATGACGTCAGCAAGAGACGCAGAAACAAACAAAGCGCCTACATATTTACCTTTATCCAGAACAGGAATCACCATGTTCTGGATACATCCATTCAAACAATCAATGTAACTGACCGGTTTTTCCTTTATATGCGCCTGCTTGACATATTCACTTCGTAGCCTTTCAGCCACAGGAGAGTCCTCAAAATTATCCCAGTTAGCTAATAACTCACCTGACTCGCTATAAAAACGCACACCGTCCAGACCCATATCCAATTGCATGGATGACCAATGGCTCTCAAATGCGTCGCGCACAAAATCTGATCGAGATGATTCAAGTGACTCTTTCATCAGCGGCAAATCAGGGATCAAACTGCCTAATTGCTGCAGCCTTGAAGTAGACTGCTTCAGCAACCCTTGTAATAACTGTTCATGCTGCACGCGAAATGCCTGTCGCGAATCTTCAAATTGTTGCTGGAGATTGAGATAATTTAATAAGGTGAATGCACCATTGATGATAAGCAAAACCAGGCTGAGCAGAAGCATTACTTTCCACTTCAGACTAAAAAAACCACTTGTTTTGGACAATCCCAAAGAATTATTCAAGCATCATTCCCTAAGTAGTTCTCATCCGGAAACGCCCGTAATTTTTTTTGATTAGTGTTACCCATACCCGACCCCTGGCTGGTCCAACCCCACATAATGCCATCAGCACGCCTATTTTTTAATTATCAATCCAATTAAGCGCATTTTTCCAATTTTCAGGCAAGCCCAGTACCTCCCGTGATCTTTCACGGGTTGTGCTACCCTGATGCAAAGTGCCGGTTACGCCGCCTGTCGCACCAAACGTGCGTAGTGTCCCAGATTGTAGGCAAACACACAGGACAGGACATAGGCCTTGAACCCTTCCAGTCCGCGCCATAGACACCGGCCCAGACCAAATGCCCGCTTCAAGGTGGAGATATTGCCTTCAATACCGGCCCGGAAGCGCTTGAGTGTCTTGTAGAGCCAGTCGCTGTCTGTCATCTCGTCCACTGTCATGCCGCGCTTCCTGGGTAAGCCGACGGCCTTGACACCACTCTCGCGGAGTGCCTTCAGCCCTTCCTGGCTGGCATACCCTGCATCGGCTGCAACCTGCCGGGGAATGACCCCAAAGATGGTCTTGATACGTTCAACCATCGGTTTGAGCCTGGTGCTATCGGCTGGATTGCCTGCTTCAATCACCACATCCAGGATAAAACCAGTGCGCCCTGTGGTGAGATTGAGCTTGTGCCCGTATTGCGTTTCTCGCCTGTCCTTGACGATGATGTCGGTGTGCGCTTCGAACAAACTGACGATCTTGTCCTGGGCCGGCACTTGCTCGCCTTTCAGAACCCGCCGTTCGGTTTGGTCGATGACTTTGCCGATCAGGTCCAGTACCCGGCAGGCTTCGGCTTTCCATGTGCCGTCATGGGACTGGCTTATTTCTCTGAAGCGTCTGACGCTGCCTGTGACGACCTTGAGCAGTTTGCGATAGCTGTCGTGGCGCTTGCCTTCTCCCTTCGCGCAGCGTATCTCAGTGATCCGTTTCTTGACCACTCGACTGTGGTTGCACCATGTCATCAATACGCCGTCTTCCTGCATTCTTGCGGCCAGTCGATTGAGTAACCGCATGCCATCCGCCAGCAGGGTGGCGTCGCTCGGTGCATGGATATGCGTTTGGGTGACGGTGCTGTCAATACGGGTGCGATACAGACTTTCCCATTTGCCGGTCACCATGGCGCACCCAAACAACTGGTTGATCCGTTCCCAGGTTTCCCAATGGATCCGGCTGATGGTTTGTTGCAGGGTGGAGTCGCTGAATCCGCTCCGTTGCCCCAGTCGGGCAAAGCCATAGGCGGTGTCCGAGTCCAGCAGGTGGTATTCCAGTTCTGCGTATGTCCACTGCCAATATTGCTTGAGTATCGCGCAGCGGAGCACGCTTTCTACGCTCATGCCGCGGCGGCCGGTATCCTTTAGGCCCTCTTTGCGCAAGTCGGTTTCAATCCAGTCGAGTATCTCGACATGACTGTCCAGCCACTCCGAAATCACTTTCAATTCCTGCGCCAATTCATGAGCTGCAAAAATTTCATATATACTTGTCTGCAAGACGCTTTTTATGCGCATTTTTTACTCCCGGGGAATTTGGGTTTTGTTTGTTTTCAATGGCTTGAATCAAACTATACTCTTTTTCACCGGGACCTTCATCCTCTTTCGTTATCTTTTCTCTATTTGTAACAATTGGTTACGTTTCCGGATGAGAACTAT
>JAYVLG010000107.1:0-3503 GCA_043759595.1 Sulfurirhabdus sp.
AACGTAAAGTTGAGGGGCGCCGCGCTTTTGCGGCGTCCCGCTCGAACGCTGGGTTGGGCAGCATTATGGCATCCCCACTATTGAAAGTGCACTCATTAGAGCAACATTTGCATTTCTAAAGTTTTCTAATTGACCTTGGATACCGTAAGCCCACTTAGCCCCATGAAATAGGTTGTTTCGGAGCCTGTAAACTACGATTAGTAGTGCCGCAACACAGTCGGCAGGGTTTGTATTTTTAGATTTAAGAACAGCTTGAACTAACTCTGGGCAATCATTAGGCCTTAAATTTAGAGAAGATAAATGTTGAGTAGCTACTGAATTCAAGTAGTAACGCTGTTGAAAATATTGGAGGCTGGCGGAAAAAAGCTCGATATTAAGACGCTCCTCAGACGACCACTTGTGAGCAAGAGCCAAAATTGCATGTGACGAACCTCTGGTAGCAAGCGCGCGTGCCTCAAAAAAACTCCAGAGCAGTGCAAAGTGGGCAATTGCCTCACGTTCCGAAGTTGACAGAGCGTTAAACCCAGGTGCATTTTGTTCAAGCCACTCAATAGGATTCATGATGCCCAACAGTTATTAGACAGACCCACCGGTCTGTACTATTAAAAATAGTGTGGAATGCATATTTTCGGTAAGTAATTGATTCATTGAACCCCCCCGTTTTTATTGTTCCACATATGCATAATAGTACAGACTGAAGTGGTTTGTGTAATACCCCCGTCCAAGTAACACGGGGGGCTATAAATACATAACGCACAATCTAGCATCAAATCCCCTTGATCCCCTAAGGAAATAATTCAGGCCATCGAGCAGGCCGCGCGTACCGCGCTTGCGCGGGCGCACGGACTGCTCAATGGCCTATTTGTCACTTATTCATAATTCGTTTGACATTCCCTGGTGTTGTTTGTATATTTCACGTCAGTCATATGACTTACAGGGGAAATACATGAAAACAAGCCATCTGCACGATATGTGGGCAAGTCCAGATAATTCGCGCCTGACCAGCAAACAGTTCTCGTTCCGGCTGCCCGTTCACATTGCCGCCAAGATCGCGGCACTGTGTGAAATCTACCCCCAGAAGAACCGTACACAAATCGTGGCCGATTTGCTGACTGCCGCACTCGATGATCTCGAAAAGAGTCTTCCAGAAGCATTGGGTAGTCCCTTAGAACCGTCATTGCAACACGACCTCGCCGAGAACGCTGCGATTGAAGGTAAAGATTACGAAGAAATGTTCTACCTTGGTGGTACGCGTGCACGGTTCAGGCATGTTGCCAATAAACATTACCTCGAACTGGAAAAAGAACTCGGCAACGAAAAGCCTGAGCCGCTGTTCCACGAGATTTGGGTCACTAAATCTGATTTTGCAAATAAAAAATAATGACTCACCGCCTCCTCCTTTCCGGCCACGACACCATCGAGTGCGCGTATTACCTCGCCCGAATACCGAAGGAACTGCAAGAATTTGAGACGCTTGATTTTGTATGGCTGGCTGCACAGAAAGAGGAACTCAGTCTCTCCAGTTCAAGAAAGCCGATGCCTATCAAGCTCGGCTGCGAGGAATTTATGTTGGCCGGACACGGCACGGTCAGCGGATATCCCTTTCTGATCGAGAATGATTCATTCAGCATTCAGTTCGGGGAATTCAACAAACCTAACTTCTTTGTGGTCGTCCGCAGCATGGCGTTATGGCATCAAGGGGCGCAAGGACTGCATGAGCGGTTTCTGAGATGGGCTGCATCAGTAGGTTACCAAAGCTATGAGCACGAGCGCCTGTCGCGTGTTGATTTTACCTTCGACTATCACCTGCCGGTAATCGATTTCGATCAGGATAACTTTGTATCTAGTGCGACCAAAGACAATCAGCATCGCAAAAACGGCAAGGTACAGACCTTCCGCATCGGTGAAGGCGATCTCGTGCTGCGTGTCTATAACAAGTGCGACGAGATCACGGAGCGCAGTGCAAAAACGTGGTTCTATGATCTTTGGGGGATGGACGAGGATGTGTGGCGCATCGAGTGGCAAGCGCGTAAGGAATGGTTGCGCTTGGTTGGCATTCGCACCTTCGAGGATTTAAAGGAACGCCAGGGCGATCTACTGCGCTTGCTGGTCAAAGAACAAACCACGCTGCGTATCAAGACGGAGGACAGCAACCGCTCCCGCTGGCCATTGCATCCCTTGTGGCAAGACCTGCAACAACGTGCAGCACAGATGGAAGGGTTGGGCGTGGTGCGCGAACTGCACATGGCCGGACGATTGGACGAGCGCATGAACCGCATTACCATCAGCCTGTATGGATACATGAAACGTATCGCGGCCATTTACAGCTTGCAGGGCAATTCCCCTGCTATTTCACTGAAACAAGCTCGTTCCCATTTGGCACTAAAGCTGGAAAGCATACACGACCCGCTCACATGGGAGTCTGACGTAAAACGGCGCATGACAGAAATGAGGTTGGGTGAATGGTAACCGCTGGCCTGCTTCCTTTGATTCTAGGCAAGCTCGACGAGCGTAAGAACCGCTTATTGCTGACTGCACAGGTAGGTTTGCCGGAGAATCAGTTCGACGCTTACCGAAAAATCCTGCTCGATGAGCTAGGGCGCAACGGGTTTGAAAAGGACTTGGAAGAAGTCCTGATGCAGCACATGGAACGGACTGGAACGGGCAGGAATATACAAGCAGGAAAGGGGGTGCCAAAATGAGTGAAAGAATCCATACAAACCGAGATTCGATTCAAGTCTCAAGTGGCGGTTATATCAGCCGACGAACTTGCCCTGCTTGAATCCATCCTACCCGAGATCATTCTTGCAATGATACAGGCCGAAGAGTTGAACGATGACGAGTAACGCGCACCATACTGGCCGTAATTCAAACACTGCATGACGGCCAGAAGTGGTGCTCTACGGTAACAATAGTTGAATTGCCCGGCGGGCGGCGTGTTTGATGCTGGAATCGTTCGGGGTCATCCCCCGACTGTGCCCGTATTAAGAGACTCACCCCTTTACTGCAAGCTCGCTTTTAAGGTTTTGAAGTTACTGACTACGGAGAACCATCATGCACGTTGCCCTATATGCAAGAGTATCCACTACAAGACAAGCCGAGAATGACTTGTCCATCCCTGACCAGTTGCGCCAGTTGCATGAATGGGCGAAAGCCAATGGCCATCTGGTGGTGCAGGAGTATGTCGAGCCAGGTGCATCTGCCACCGATGACAAGCGGCCAGTGTTCCAGAAGATGATCGCCGATGCCATGATGAAACCGCCTGCATTCGAGGCCATCATCATTCATAGCCTGTCGCGTTTCTTCCGCGATGGTATCGAGTTCGGCGTGTATGAACGCAAGCTAGTCAAGAACAAGGTCAAGGTCATTTCCATCACGCAACCGACCAGCGACGATGCAGGCGGCGAGATGATGCGGCGTATCATCAACCTGTTTGACGAGCATCAATCCAAGGAAAACTCCAAGCACGTATCTCGCGCCATGAAGGAGAATGCACGACAGGG